>DAHZZC010000955.1 GCA_027435495.1 Planctomycetales bacterium | reverse complement strand
CGGCGATCTTCGCGTCACCTTGAGCTTCGTCCGGGTCGCCAGCGGGAGCTGGCTCCTACACGGGCTATTGACCCGGTCACGACCCGGCGCGCCCTCCGAAAAAAGATCGGCGAACCCCAGCCATCACAAATCGGACGGGATCATCGGGCTCGTGAATCCGTGGGTCAGGATGTCGGGGCGACGTGTCCCAGGGCCGCGGATTCCGGCGGCAGTGCCGGTTCCGACGCCTGAAATGCCATGCTGGCGAAGGTGACGCAGCAGGTTCGGCGGGCGTCGATGGCCTGGTCGTAGCGGAGGAGTCGCCCCTGCGCCGGGCCGATCGCGTGCAGGAAGGTATAAGTGGCCGCGAGGCCGCAGACGCGCCATCGGTTGCCGATCGCGCCGGCGGTCCGGAACCACCCCACGGCATCGCCGGACGCGGCCCGGTCGAGCATCTCGCGATCGAACCGGCGAAGCTGCTCCTGGAGGATCGGATCGACCGGATGCGTGTCGCCAAACTCGGGGCCGACGTGGCAGAGGTCGATTCCGCCGATGTAAGCGACCGACCGTCCCCGGCTCGCCTCGACCGTATGGAGCGCCGAGAGGAACCGGGCGACTTCCGGATCGGCGATCGGATCAAGGCCCGACTCCATCAGGTCGTGGAACGAGCCGACCAGAATCGGGACGATCGAGAAATCGCGGCGACCGCCGAGCAGGTATTGCAGGAAGACGACCTGGAACTCGATCGAGTGCTCGGTTCGGTGGACCAGCTCGTCGTCGAAGAGGTCGCGGCCGGCGATCGCGGCGAGCGCATCGACGTACGCACGATCGGTCCGGGCGACGCCGAGCGGCGTTTCGAAGTCCTTGTAGGTCAGGGCGAACCGACGTCGACAGTATTGATGGGCGACGCCGAGGATGACGAAGGTGGTCGCCGGAGATTTTTCGACCAGCTCGCGATACGACCAGGTGTAGACCGGCCCGCCGCGGTGGAAGTCGATGTGAGGACTGAGAATCCCCCGGAAGCCGTCGGGCCGGGGCGTGGCCTCGATCGCCGGGGCGCCCGAGCCGTTGCGGCCCACGAAGAGCTGCTCCAACTGCGCCTGAAGCGCCCGGAGCGAGCCGGCATACGATCGCCCCGCCATCGCCGCCGGTCGCTGGCGTCCCTGGCGATACTGTTCGAGGAAGAGGCCGAAGGCCGGGCCGTCGAGGATCATCGCCTCGTCGAGCTGGCGGACCAGGTCGAGCAGGTCCTTCATCGGGACGAACTGTCCCGTCTCCTGGAGCGCCCGGGCCTGGATCTCGGAGAGGGTCGATTGGCCGTCGAAATGGCGGAAAAAACGGGCGTAGCCGTCGAGGGGGATCAGCACCGACTGCGCGACCACTCCGGCCGGATCCTGGAGCATCACGAACGCCTGGCCCTGGTGGTCGATCCGTCGGGCGTTCAGCGGACGGAGCCTCGGCCGTTCCAGGGATGGGTCCAGACCCGCTGGCGTCTCGAGCTCGCTCACTGCCCGCCCCCTCGGACTGGCCTGGATCGATCCCGGGCCCGCCCGATCGTTCGGAGCGGAATATCCCATCACAATCGTAACAGCGAGCGCAATTGCGTCAAGCCGAACAGCGTCGACGCGGACCTTGCG
Source organism: Planctomycetales bacterium (assembly GCA_027435495.1). Taxonomy (GTDB): domain Bacteria; phylum Planctomycetota; class Planctomycetia; order Isosphaerales; family Isosphaeraceae; genus JAKAUH01. Next base: position 7,094 of record DAHZZC010000955.1, on the reverse strand, counting down.
CCTCGATCGCGATCAGGGGGAGCGGCCAGGCTGGCGGGGCAATCTCGCGGATGGGTTCCGGTGTCCGCATTGTCGGCCTCCTCTCGTCCAATCGGCGACGGCCGCGATCGGCCGTCTGGGATTTGTCGCCTCATTCTCTCTCATTCCGAATCGCTTGCTCGTGCAAGCGGCATGCCATGAGCCAGAGGTTTATGGGAGAAGGGCCGTGTCCGCGGATTTTGGCCTGTTGAATGGGTCGGAAGGGCCGGGATCAGGTATCTTTTTCAAAACGCCGGTATCACCGGTCGGGCGATCGTCCCCGCCCGCGAATCAGGCAGAGCCGCCGCGATGGGCGACAGAGCGGGTCTGGTCTGGTGGCATCGGGGCGACTGTGATAGGGTTCCGCGGCGCGGGGGCCTCCGGCGGGCGGAGGGTCGCGCCTGTCCAGGTAAAGGGAGCGGATCGAGCCATGAGACCATCGCAGATCATCCTTCGGGTATCGCTGACGGCGATGATCGCGGCGGTGCCCGTTGTGGCGACCGCCCAGCAGCAGCCGGCGAGGGGGACGGCCTCGCGACAGCCGGCCCAGCCTCAGCCTCAGCCCCAGACCCAGACCCAGACGCACGCGCCGGAGCCGGCCGCGAAGCCGGCGCCCTCGAAGATCGATCCGGACGGCTCGCGGATGAAGTGGCTCCTCAATGCCTGGGCGAAGCAGAGCGAGAAGCTCAAGACGCTCGCCGTGAGCATCTACCGGGTCGACCGCGACTTCCGGTGGAAGGACGAGGTTCACTACGAGGGGAGCGCCTACTTCCAGAGTCCGGGGCTGGCCTACCTGGATTTCTCCCGGCTGAAGCTCGCCGAGAACGACAAGAAGCAGCTCGTTCCGGTCCCTGATCCGAAGAAGCCGGGCGCCCGGATCAAGACTCATACCGAGACGATCATCTGCTCGAACGACGCCGTCTGGCAGTACCTCTTCGAGGGGAAGCAGATTTATGTTTTTCCGCTCGCGAAGGGAGAGCGTCAGCGTGCCCTGGATGAGGGGCCCTTGCCGTTCCTCTTCAACATGAAGGCCGACGAGGCCGAGGCCCGCTACTCGATGACCCTCGACAAGGAGAACGCGAATTTCTACCTCGTCCGGGTGATCCCGAAGCTCCAGGGCGACCGCGAGACCTTCAAGATGGCACTCCTGACGCTCGACAAGAAGTTCCTCCTGCCTGCGCAGATTGCGCTGATCTCGCCCGACGGCAAGAGCACGCGTGTTTTTTACCTCGACAACCAGCGGCCGAACAAGCCGATCGACGAGAAGTACTTCAAGGGCGGGGTCTACAAGAACTGGCAGGTCGTGCGCAACCCGACCGCCGAGATGCCCCGCCAGGGGAGCGCCGGACCTCGCCCGGACGCCCCGGCCCGTCGGTGAACCGCTCGGGTGGGCACCGCCCATCGGGCGAGGCGGATCGAAAGCGGTAATCTCGCGTGGGCGATCGCTCCCCTCAATGGGCCGAGTCCACCCGGCCACTCACTGCCTGGATGTCGGTCAAGTCGGTCGATTGCGTCCGCATCAGGGGGCCTGTGTCTGCCCCGGCGGCGTTGGCGACTGCTGCGGATTGGGGAGCGGAGTCGAGGTCATCTGGCCGATCGGTAGCTGCTGGGGCTTTGGCAATGGGGCACTCTTGATCTGCGTGAGCGGCATTTGCTGAGGCTTCGCGAACGGGGCAAAGGTCATCTGCGAGAGCGGCATCTGCTGATTGGGGAAGAGGGCCGAATTCATCGGGGTGATCGGCATTTGCTGAGGCTTCGCGAGCGGGGCAAAAGTCATCTGCGAGAGCGGCATTTGCTGGAGATTCCCCAGCGGGGCCGAATTCATCGGGGTGATCGGCATTTGCTGGGGCTTCGCGAGCGGGGCAAAGGTCATCTGCGAGAGCGGCATCTGCTGGAGATTGCTCGACGGAGCCGACGTTACGGGAACCACCGACTCTTGCATCGGGCCCGTCGAATTCGGGAGGTTCGACGAGAGCGTCGTCGGCTGGGATGGAGACGCGGGAGCCTGTGTTTGAAGCGGGGTTTGTACCTGCGTCGTCGTCTGTTGTGGCGCGTTCTTCGGATTGGATCGAGCCGCCGATGACCGGGCCTGGACCGAGGGAACCACCCGGCCAGGGTGCGTGCTCGCCAGGGTCGATGACGACGGTTGCGGTGTTGTATGTGCGGTCGCCGTTGGGTTTAAGTGGCTGTGATGGTGTCGGCTGGCCTGTTGCGTTTTCTCGTAGGCGCGATACTGATCGAAGGCCGGGTCGTAGGACCTGTTCATCGCCTTGTGCCGCTTCTGGGTCCTGTACCAGGCGGCGAACGCGTAGGGAGACTGTGGGAGATGGCTCAGGCCGCTGGCCTGGGATTGTCCGGGGGAAGCGGAGTTGTTTTTGGCCCACTGCTGGAAGCCTTGCAGGCGATTTTGATGAGCCTGCTGGGCCTGCTTCGCCATGGCCGCCATCTGGGCCTGCTCTTGCTGCATGGCCTGGCGGTACTGCTGCTCCATCTGCTTCTGGAACTGCGGCGAGATTTGCGGGATTGCGGCCGGGTTGCCCCGAGGAGCCGCATGGGCGTTCCCTCCTCGAGCAGGCTCACCGGGGCCACGGTGCTGAGCCCGCGCCGGAGATGCCGCCAGCAGGATCATCGACGCCACCAGGACGCCCTGAAAACGATAAGGCGACCACATCGGTGTCGCTCCCTGGTTCGGACGGACCACTCATGCGGTGATGGGTCGATGGTCGCCCCCGCGGCGGTTCCGTTCCGAGTGATTGATCGGGGAGGATGGTTCCCAGTTCCGCCCGCTTGCTCCCGTTCATTCTACGGTCATCGTGATCGATCGGTGACTCCGTCATCAAGAATCGCTCGAAAAAACGGGAGCCAGGTGCCGGGCGGATCGCCGGCTGGAGCCGGCTCCTGCAAGAATCAGGAAATGGGGAGGCCGAGGAGACGCCGGTCCGGCCGGCTACTCGAACCGGATCTCGTCGAGGAAAAACATGAGCGGGCCGTCGTCGCCGGTCGCGGTCCAGCAGAAGCCGGAGATGATCCGAGAAAGGTCCTGGCCCGTCAGGTCGATGGAATACCGTTTCCACTCCGCGCTGAGCGGGACGCGCTCGAGCTTGCCGTGGGCGGTGTCGTGGAACGGCTTTTCCCTGGGGATCAGGCCGAACGCGAAGCCGACGAACTCGCCTCCCTTGGCGCCTCGGGCCCAGAACGTCAGCCGCTTCGCGCCGGTGAGGTTGTAGCCGCCGGGGACATCGCCCCAGTCATTCGCCGGATGCTGCCAGACGACGCCTGCCCAGTCCCGGCGGTCGTTGTACTCGACCCGGATGCAGGCCCGGCCTGAGTGGGGTGCCTCCCGGCAATTTGGGTCGAGCTTCACCGCGGCCTGGTTCCCCATCCAGCCGGAGGGCGCGAACGCCTGGGGACGGTCGGGCTCCTCGTAGACGACCAGCGGCAAGGCGGCGTGTTGGGCCTTCGGCATCGCGACCCGCCCCTTCACGAAGAGTGGCAGGCTGGCGGAGGCGGCGCCGCCCTGGCGGTCGTAAACGAACGCGTAGAGTCGATAGCCGCCGCCCCCCTCGGGCATCTTCAGCGTGACGCCGTTCTGGGTTGGCTGGACGATCGCGTTGGGGAAGGCGGGCGGGACGGCCTCGGCGTCGCCGCCGGACGCGTACGCGCCATCGCGACGGAGTTCCCATCGGACGCGGATCGGGCCGTGTTCGGGGTCGTCGGCCGAGAGCGCGACCCGCGCCGAGGCGCCGGGGTCGAGCTCGGTCGGGCCTTCGAGGCGGAGCGGGCGGATGGTCGGGCATCGATCGGCGGGCGGTCGGCCGGACCAGAGCTCGGTCAGGTCGTCGACGGCCGGCGTTCGCGCTCCATCGGGGAGGAAGAGGCCGAACCAGGTCGCGGTGGTCTCCTGCTTGTGGCCCCAGACAAAGGCGTAGGAGCCGAGGCAGAGGTTCCGGTTTGCGGCGACGCAACGGAGGTAGGTCTGGCGGTAGGTGGCTGCCTTTTGCGTGCTTGTCGGCTCGAAGGGCGCGCCCCATCGGGTCTTTTCGACCTCCCACGACCCGTTCGGGCCGAACTCGGTGAGGACGAAGGGCCTGGTTCCGCCGGCCTTCCGGTATCGGTCGGCGAGCGTCGGGGCGCCTCCGTAGCTGTTGATCCCGACCACATCGATCTCGGGGCAGAGGCGGTGGACGTTCTTGACCTTCTCGCCGCCGATCTCGGCGACGACGGTCATCGTCGGGTGATTGGGGTCGAGCTGTTTCGCCATCGCGGCGATGTTGTTGACCGCCGACCAGATCGCGGCGCGGTCGCCTTTGGGCCCTTCCATCTCGTTGCCGAGGCCCCACATCAGGAGCGCAGGGTGGTCCTTGTAGCGGAGGATCGCCTGGCGGGCCGATTCGAGCTGGCGGGCGACCTGGTCGGGGTTGTTGTAGTCGAAGCCGTGCCGCTCGTGGCCGAGCCAGATGCCGAGTGTGACGGTCAGGCCGAGCCGTTTCGCCTCGTCGAGGATGGCGTCGGCGTGGTCGACGCCCCAGGTCCGGATCGAGTTGCCGCCGGCCTCGGCCAGCGCCTTCAGCGAGGTCGAACCACCCGCGCCCTTGATGAAGTAGGGACCGCCGCCGCGGAGGAGTTGCCAGCCGTCGGCCGTGCGGACGACCTGCACCGGGATCGGGCCGTCGGCGTGGGCGGGGATCGGGTCGAGGATCACCAAAGCGGCGAGGACGAGGGCGGCTCGGGACATCGGCGGTCGACTCCTCGGGGATGCGGTCTCGCGGTGGAGGCCCGATTTTAAGGACGTCCGCAGCGGCGCGGAAGGGAGGATCGCCTCGGGGTCGCGGCACCGGGGCGGATCGGTCATAATTGGGACTGGCGCGACGATGTCCGGTCCTGCGCGGCGTCGAAGAGGGGAGTTCTGCCGATGAGAGCCATCGTGACGGGCGGCGCCGGGTTCATTGGATCGCATCTGGTCGATCGACTGCTGGCCGACGGCGCCGAGATCCTGGTGGTCGACAACTTCGACGCGTTCTATCCTCGGGCCATCAAGGAGGCCAACCTGGCCGGCGCGATGACCCACCCGGGATGCCGGGTGGCCGAGCGTGACATCCGCAACGGCGCGGAGTCGCGTGAGCTGGTCGAGGAGTTTCGCCCCGATGTGATCGTCCACCTGGCGGCTCGGGCCGGGGTCCGGCCGAGCATCGAGGATCCGGGTCTGTACGCGGACGTGAATGTGACGGCGACCGCCCGTTGGATGGAAGCGGCCTGCCGGATCGAGCCGCGTCCCCGGTTTGTCTACGCGTCGAGCTCGAGCGTTTATGGCGACCGCCCCGACGCCCCGTTTCGCGAGACCGACCCGGTCGACCATCCGATCAGCCCGTACGCCGCGACCAAGAAGGCGTGCGAGCTACTCGCCTACACGTTTCACCATCTGCACGGGCTACCGGTCACCGGCCTCCGGTTTTTCACGGCGTATGGACCACGGAACCGCCCCGACCTGGCGATCGCCCGATTCACCCGGATGATCGAGCACGGCGAGCCGGTCCCGATGTTTGGCGACGGCACCACCCGGCGCGATTATACCTACGTGGGCGACATTGTTGATGGGATCGTCCGGGCCGTCGATCGCTGCAAGAGTCACCATCTCTACAATCTTGGTCATTCCGATCCGGTCGAGCTGCGTGACCTGATCGCGGCGATCGGCTCGGCGCTCGGCAAGGAACCGATTATTCGCCGGATGCCCGAGCAGCCGGGCGACGTTCGCCAGACGTTTGCCGACATCTCGCGTGCCCGAGCCGAGCTGGGCTACGAGCCGAAGACCCCGATGTCCGAGGGCCTGGCGCGGTTTGTCGCCTGGTATCGGGCGTCGGCGAGGGCGTGAGACGTCGGCGCGATCGAACCGCTTGAGCGCGCCGATCGGCCGATCTATACTCGGAATTTGGCGGGGTTTGGCGGAGGGGAGCCCGAAAGATCCGGTTCGCCGCGGGCAACGCCCAGCCGAAGAGGAGAATTCGCACGATGTCGACCCGGGTGCAGTGGCTGGGGCATTCCGCGCTTTGGATCGAGGGTGCCGGGAAGAAGATCCTGATCGACCCGTTTCTGACCGGCAATCCCAAGGCGGCGGCGAAGGCGGAGGAGGTCTCGGCTGACCTGATCCTGATCTCGCATGGGCACGGCGACCACGTGGGTGATGCCGTCGCGATTGCCCGGCGGACCGGGGCGACGGTGGCTTCCAATTATGAGATTTCCCAGTGGCTCCAGCAGCCGCTTCGTGGGCTACCCGAGCCGAAGGTGCATGGCCTCCAGCACGGCGGGGCGTTTCTCTTCGACGGGACGATCCGGGTCAAGTTGACCCTCGCCTTCCACGGTTCGGCGCTGCCCGATGGGTCCAACGGCGGGAATCCCTGCGGCTTCCTCCTGACCTTCCCCGACGGCCTCCGCATCTACGACGCCGCCGACACCGGCCTCTTCGGCGACATGGCGCTGATTGGCGAGGAGGGGATCGACCTGGCAATCCTGCCGATCGGCGACTATTACACGATGGGCCCCGACGACTCGATCCGCGCCATCAAGCTGATCCAGCCGCGGTACGTTCTGCCGATCCACTACAACACCTTCCCGACCATCGCCCAGGACGCCGAGGCGTGGGCCGCTCGCGTCCGGTCGGAGACTGCCGCCGAGCCGATCGTCTTGCAGCCGGGCGGATCGTTCGAGATCCCCGGCCGATGATGCGGGCCGGCGCTCGGCTGCCGGGCTCTCAGCCCTGCACGAAGCCCTGGAAGACGTTGTTGACGTAGATGGCGCCCGGTGGGATGTGGGTTCCGGCGTCGAAACTGGAGTTCTTCAGGTAAGCGTTGGCCCCGACCGTCGACCCGGTGCCGAGCGACGACCCGACGAGTACCGCGTGGGCGCCGATCGCGACGTCGTTGCCGATCGCGGCATGCACGCCGGAACTTCCCTGGATCACCGCGCCGGTGCCGGCCCGGAACTGCTGGCCGATCAGGAGCGAGCCGCCAGTCGGTGACGAGATCACGACGTGCTGGCCCGTGTGCGCGATCGATCCGATCACGATCGGCTGGCCGAAGTCC
>DAHZZC010000954.1 GCA_027435495.1 Planctomycetales bacterium | reverse complement strand
GCGGCGCGGCGGCGCGCGATGAAGGATGTTCGCTCAGGGTCCGGATTCCAGATTCCCGAGGGGAGGAAGGAATCAGTCGTCTGGAATCTTCCATCGGTAATCTGGAGGAATCCCAGATCACCGATCCGCCTGCCCCGCCGGAATCCCTCCCGACAGGACCAGCCTACGCCCCGGTGTTCCCGACCGGCCCGATCGGCTGGATGGTCGAAACCTGGTAGGCCCCATTCCGGTTGCCGGCGAGCCGCGCCGAGGTGAAGAAATTGACGTTCTTCCGCGAAGCGGTGTCGATGTGGCTGATCGGCAGGCCGACGATCGTCGTGTTGATCAGGTGCTGGACCTTGATCGTGGCGAGGTTGCCTGTGTCGTTGAGGAACAAACCGTTGGCGGTGTTGCCGCGGATCGACTGGACGTTCCCCTGGATATCAATCAGGGCGACGCCGCCGAGGTCGGTCCGGAAGCTCTGGCTCAGCCCGGTGAGCGGGTCGGCGTAGGCGATCGAGATCACACCCCGGGTTGCAAGCGTGGTGGGAGCGAGTAGCTTGATCGTGTTCTTGCCGCCCGCGGTGCCGGTGTCGAGGGCCAGGTTCTGGTCCACGGCGCCGAGGGCCTCGCCGATCTGCCCGGCCGGGATCGGATTGATCGCGACCTCGGTGAGATTGCCGTTGGTGATCAGTCCATTGCGTGAGAGGAGCGAGAACCCATTACTGACGCTCGATCCGCCAGGGCCCGCGGTGACGTTCTGGGTGCCGATCGCCTCGATACCGAGCTGGAGCTGGTCGGGCTGGATCGTGTTAAAGTGAGCGGCGACCGTGGCATACATGTCGTTCGACCCGGCGACACCGGTGAGCCCGCCCAGCAGGTTCACCTCGGAGGCCGGGACGAAGGGTGCTGGACCAAGTCCCTTGACGGTGCCCGACTGGAGGCTCGCCGCCAGGTCGATCATGTGCAGTTGGTTGGCCGTCGTGCTCCCCAGGACATTGACGTTTCCGGCTGTCGCGACGAAGTTAACCGGTCTCGCCGTGGTGAACGAGCCCATCGGGGCGCCGGTATCCGCGTTGTAGGCGTAGACCGTTGAGCCGGAGGGGGCCAGCAGAACCGAGGTCTGACCGAGGTGGGTCAGGTCAATCCCAGCGGAGGCCGGGGCGCCCGGCAGGGAGATCGGGGCAAAGGTTGGGTCCACCGTCCCGGTATTGTTCTGTAAATTCAAGTTGAAACGAACGATCTGCCCGGTCCTGGAGTCGTACCCAAAGATTTTGGAATCGGTGAGCGGGTTAATATGTGCGGTGGTGGGCCCGCCGATCGTGTTGGCCTTCAGAATAATGCCTGGTGGCGCTGGCGGCTGGGTCGCCGGCTGCCCCGGCGCGAGCGGTTCGAGCAGGTTTGGCTGTGCGGTAAAGCTGCCGCCGACGTTGGTCAGGATCTGGTCGCGTCCGCCGTCACTCACGTAGGTGAGAGTGGTTCCCTGGGTCGTGGTGATGGTCGCCGACTGTCCGGCTTCCAGGGTGGCCGAGGCGCCCGTCGATCCTCCGCTGAAGAGCGAGGAGTTGCCGGTCACGATCGGGACGATCGTGGTTCCAATGATCGTTTCGACCGGCTGCTGGTTGATCGTGGTGACGCCCGTGAGGGAGCTGGTATTGTTCCCCGCGGTCGAGGTTGTCGTGCTGACCGTACCGAGCGAGCCGGTGGTTGAAGTGCTGCTGGTCGAGCCGACGAGCTGGCCGTAGAGCCCGGCCGAGCCTCCGGCGGTGTTACCGGCGTTGGCCGGCAGGATGCGGTAAATGGGGTGGGGGGGAAGGTTGCGGAGCTGGAGGTTGGTGTTGGGTCCGATGGAGTGGAGGATGACCGAGGTGACGCCGGGCGTCAGGTTGATCGAGCCGCCGGCGACGAGGTCGAAGGAATTCATCATGACGGCGGCGAGGGGCGTACCGCCGACGCCGGTCTGGCTGTCGGGCGTTCCGGCGGCGATGAGTTGCTGGTTTTGGATGCTCGCGAGCGGGGCGTGCCCGCCGCCCCCCTGCACGGTTCCAACGATCTTGGAGTAGACGTTGGTCCCGCCGTAGACCAGGTCGAGCGCGCCGTTGGGTCCGACGGTGGTTCCCTGAAGGCTCCCGACACCGACCACTCGAATGGTGGCGAGGCCGCCGGAACGAGTCACATACTGGAAAACCTGCCCCTTGGCCGAGAGAACGCCGCCGGGTGAGGCCGAGGACTGGGCCGCGGCTGTGGCGGGGTGGGATCCGAGGGCGCTCAGGAGTTGTCGTCCTTCCAGGCCCTCGACGACCGGTCGAGCCCGGTGGGCCGGCTTCGTCCTCGGCTTCGCTTCCGTGCGCCTCATCTCAATCCTCCCGTCGCCGACACATACCGGGTCGGGCGGCTTCACGTCCTGCGAAGCCCCGGCCATCGATCCCTCTATTCCATTCGGCAAAACCAGGCGTTCGGTGTAACCGACTCTCCGGATTGATCCCCCCTGCCCCCGCAAACTCACCGGATCCGGCCGTCTCGGGACTGGTGGTTCGGCCGTCCCTGGTCCGACCGAATCTTCAGCGGCCGATGTCCGCTGGAATCATGAGCGTGGGGCCGTTAAACTCAGCGACATCGGCGAGTTCCGGGAGGCTCGCGGCGTCGGAGTGCGTTCCCGGACGCCCGGTCAGGTCCCGCGGGTTGCGTGTGGTCCCGAATCGGCCCTGGTCTGTCTGCCTCTAGGGACGGGCTGGGTACGCGGCCCGTTCGTTACCCGCCCGGGCGTGAGATCCAACCCCTCATCGAACAATCTCAGAAGGAGAGTACCTGGTGGTTCGCCGTATCGTCCCCCTGATCGCGTCATCCGGCCTGTTGCTGTCGCTTGGACTGGTGCAGATCCATCCCGCCTCCGCGCAGGACGCCAAGAAGGATGCCCCCAAGGCCGAGGCGTCCAAGCCCGCCGCCCCGGCTCCAGCCCCGGCGAAGGCGGAGGAAAAGAAGCCCGCCGAGCCGGCCAAGGAGAAGGCCGACGACAAGGCGAAGAAGGAAGAGGCCCCGAAGGCCACTGAGGCACCGCTGCCGCCGATTCCGAAGGAGGTCCAGGACAAGATCGACGCGGCCCGCCGGGCCGTCGCCGAGGCGATTGTCGCCGCGCAGGACGCTGGCCTGGTGGAGACCACGATTGACCCGCCGCCCATCCTCGACATCCTCGTCACCGGCCGCGCCACCGACGCTCGGACGATCAAGAACCCCGCGTCGAAGAAGCCGTTCGCCGTTTCCCCGGAGGTTTTCGCCGCCTGGTTCACCGGCTACGGCTCGCAGGCGTTCGAGTCGGTCGACTTCGTCAAGGAGATCCGGATCATGCAGCCGAGCGCTGGGCTGAAGTCGTACTTCGACCAGCGGGCGATGATCCTCCGGCACGAAATTGAGGAGGTCCGCAAGGCCAAGGGCCAGCCGGCCGCCAAGCCGGCCGAGACCAAGAAGCCGGACGAGGCGAAGAAGAAGTAAGTCGGTCGTCCGGAAGGCGCGTTGGCGAGACGGGCGGCGGTCCTCGCAACCAGGGGCCGGCCGCCTCGTCGCTGCGCAGGGGAATTTGTCGACCCAGCGGCATCGAATCGAACGGGACGATAGCAGCGATTGATACCTTATTCCTGCCGATGGCGAACGAGGTCGCGCGCCGATCGGAGGCGTCGGGCATCCTGATTCTGCCCGAGGGCTCCATGGACTGGGAAGCGGTGCGCGCCCGCGGTAACGGCGAGGTCCCGATCCTGGTCGCCTGCTCGGCCCCTCGGCAAATCGAGGCGATTCGTCGTGCGGGACTCGCGGTCGTCGAAATGGAGCCGAGCGAGGCCGCGATCGGCGAACGGATCACGCTGGCACTGATCGAGGCGGTCGCCAACGACCAGCTCCACGCCGGCGACCGGGTGGTCGTCGTCTACTCGGGATTCGAGGCCGAGGCGCTTGACTCGCTGAGCGTGATCCGCCTGGGCGAGCACCTGGAACGTCTGACCTCACACGACCTGAAGGCGCTGGAGACCTGGGTCCCGTTCGAGACGCTCAAGGCGGTGGTGGACGTTGCTGTCGAGATCGGCCGCGAGGGGCGTGAAGGGAAGCCGGTCGGCACGCTGATCGTCGTCGGCGATGCGAGGAGCGTCCTGGCCCGATCACGCCCGCTGGGGTTCGATCCCTTTCGTGGTTATCGTCGCAAGGAGCGGAACGTCCGCGACCTCCGGGTGCGCGAGGCCATCAAGGAGATCGCTCAGCTCGACGGAGCCTTCGTGGTGGCACGCGACGGGACCGTCGAGGCGGCCTGTCGACTCATTGACGCTCCCGTGACGGGTTTGACGCTTCCGAAAGGGCTGGGCACGCGACACTGGGCCGCCGCGGCCATTACCGAGGCGACCTCGGCGCTGGCGGTGGTGGTGAGCCAGTCGAACGGGACGGTCCGGCTCTTCCAGAATGGCGAGGTGATCCTGCGGATCGCGCCGATGCGACACGCTCGCGCGATGAAATGGCAGGATGCCGAGATCATCGAGAGGAGTTAGGGGTGACTCGCGGTCTCGTCCTGATACTGATGACGGCCCATCTCGCATCGTTCGGGTTCGGGGCCTGCGGGCGGTTCGCGACCGAGGGCGAATCCCGGGCACTCGCGGCGGGCCTCGCGCACTGGACGGCCGGCGACTTCGGGATGGCCGATGACCGTCCACCGTCGGCCCGGATGCTTGCGACCCTGCCTTGCCTTATGCTCCATCCGACGATCGGCGACGTGCGGGGGCGCGAGCTGTGCCACGATCCGGCGATCTGGTCGCGGTTCGAGGATCGGATCGCCGGGGACCTCGCCGGCTCGATGCTGCCCGACGCCTATCTCGACATGGTCCGCCTCGCCCGACTGGCCGGACTGTCCTGGTGGCTCGTAGGCGCTGGCTGGTCTTCCGATGGTCTCGGGAGTGGTACGGGGAAGCGGCCGGATGGCTGGCCTTCACCCTCTGGGCGACCGCCCCGAACGTGGTGGCGGCCGAGGTCGCGATCGACTCGGCCTTGCCCGCCGCCATCGCCGCCGCGGCGGCCACCTGCGCCTTTCGCCTCGACCCGAGGTGGCCGAGCGTCCTGAAGGCGATGGGGATCGGACTGATCCTCGGTCTCTGCCTCCTCACTACTTATCTCTTGATCGCCCTCCCCGTGGTTTGGGCCGTCCCGTGGGCCCTTTCGCGCCTCCAACGCGATGAGGGGACAGGCCGCCTCGCCGGGGCCGCTGCGGGCTTCGGTAGGGGCCTCCTGATGCTCATCGCCTGCCTCTGGACGATTAACCTGGGGTACGGTATGCGCCCCGATTGGCAGGCCCTTGGTGTCCTTTCGGCAGCCGTGCAAAAAGCACCGTGCCGATACCGGGCTGGAGTGCTCGGCAGGCACCTCGGCGCGTTTCGCCCAGATCCGGGCGAGGACCGGCTCGCTGGTGGGCCGTCGCCAGATGCTCCGACCGGTCGGG
>DAHZZC010000953.1 GCA_027435495.1 Planctomycetales bacterium | reverse complement strand
GAGGGGCGTTACGTCCTGGTGATGGTCGCGATCATCGCGGTGAACTACGCGGCGGCCCGCCGACTGGAATGGCTGCCGAGCCCGGCGCGGAAGCGGTTCCTGCTCGCGGCGACAATCGCGGTCAATTTGATCGGGCTCATCGCGTTCAAGTACACCAACTTCCTGGTCGACAATGTCGACTCGATGCTCGGTCTCTTCGGGTCGTACCAGATTCACCTGGGCCCGGTCCACCTGCCGCTGGGAATCTCGTTCTTTACGTTCCACGCGATCTCGTACCTGGTCGACATCCATCGGGGCCAGGCGAGGGCGGGTGGGCCGGTCGAGTTCGCGCTCTACATGACGTTCTTCCCGCATTCGATTGCCGGCCCGATCGTCCGATACGGCGACATCGCCGGCCAGCTCGTCGATCGGGTCATCACGACGGAGGAGTTCGCGCGCGGAGTGCGGCGGTTCGTCGTCGGGCTCGCGAAGAAGATGCTCATCGCCAATCAGGTTGCGACGGTCGCTGAGGCGGTCTTCCAGGCCCCCACAGGTGAGCTGACCGCCTCGGTCGCCTGGCTGGGCGTGGCCTGCTACACCTTGCAGATCTACTTCGACTTCTCGGGCTATTCCGACATGGCGATCGGCCTGGCGGCGATGTTCGGGATCGACTTCCGCGAGAACTTCGATCGACCCTACATCGCCCGTTCGGTCACCGAATTCTGGCGCCGCTGGCATATCTCGCTCTCGACATGGTTCCGAGATTATGTGTATATCCCTCTCGGCGGGAATCGAAGAGGTCCCCTGCGGACTTACGCCAATCTGGTGATCGTCTTTGCCCTTTGCGGGATGTGGCACGGCCCAAGCTGGAATTTCCTGGTCTGGGGCCTTTTTCACGGCGGTCTGCTGGTAGTCGAGCGGATGGGACTCGGACGTTGGCTGGAGAGACGGTCCTCAGTGGTTGGTCACGTCCAGACGATGCTCGCGGTGATGGTCGGCTGGGTCTTCTTCCGCGCGGAGACGATGGGGGAAGCGCTCGGCATTCTGCGAGCGATGGCCGGTTTCGGGACGGGGACGGGTGTGGAGTACCACCCGTCCGTGTATCTTGATCCCCTCGTGGTGCTGGCGATGGCGGCGGGCGTGATCGGCTCGATGCCGGTTGGGACCTGGATGGTCCGGGCGAGGGATCGAGTGGTCGAGACGGACTGGGTCGTGCTTCGGCTCATTTTGCGGGGAACTTTCGACCTTGTCGAGCTCGGCGCCCTGGGGCTCCTGTTCCTGGCCTCGTCGATGTTCCTGGCCGCCGGGACACATAATCCGTTCATCTATTTCCGATTCTGATCCGAGATCCGAATCGAGGCCCAGGGGGAGGCGTCCGGATGAACCCGACCCGACACGCCGAGGCGAGCACCAGCCGACGGCCCTCTCGAATTTATCGGAGGGTTGTCGGCGCGGTGTGCCGGGGCCGCCGCGTTCGTTGGGCGGACGTGCTTCTCATCGCCGGTTTCCTGGCGGCGATCTCGATGCCGATTCTAGGAATGATTACTGGCCTCGACACCGGGGAGCGTTTACACGAGAACCGTCGACGTGTCAGCCCCCCGTCGTGGCCTCGCAACCTGGGAGCGCTGGCCGCGTTCCCGCGCCGGTTTGAGAGCTTCTTCAATGACGGCTTCGGATTCCGAGAGCCGCTGATCCAGTGGCTGAGCCGGGCTGAGGTTGAAGGGCTGGGGGTTTCGTCGTCGCAGCAGGTGATCGTCGGCCGAGCGGGATGGCTTTTCTTCGCGGGCCTCGGTGCGAGGGAATACCTCCGCGCCACCGAGCCTTTCCGTCCCGAACAACTCGAGCGATGGTCGGGGATGTTTCAGGAGCGGCACGACTGGCTCGCCGCGAGGGGGATTCGTTATCTGGTTGTGATCGTCCCGAACAAGGCAACGATCTATCCGGAGTACCTCCCCGCCTCCGCGAACCGGGTCGGCGAACGATCGCGATTCGACGAGCTTCTGGAATACCTGGCACGGCATTCGAACGTCCAGGTTCTCGACATGCGAGCGGCCTTCCTGCGCGAGAAGGCGAAGGAACAGCTCTACTACCGAACGGACACTCACTGGAACGGCCGGGGTGCGTACCTGGGCAGCGCCGAGATCGTCCGGGCGCTCTCGGCCTGGTTCCCCGCGATGAGACCTCGGCCGCGATCGGATTATGAATCGGTCTCGCTCCCGCACCCAGGATTCGACCTGGCGGGGATGCTCGGCCTCTCGGATCGGTTGGTCGACACCGCCGACGAGCTGGTCGATCGTGCCGCTCCGGTGGTCCGGAAGCTTCCGCTGGAATGCCGGATGCCCCGAGGATCGACGGAACTCCAGCGTCCCTTCGCGATGGAGCGTGAGGCCCCGGACCTACCGCGCGGGGTCTTGTTCCACGACTCGTTCAACGTGGCGCTGAGGCAGTTCCTGCCGGAGCACTTCCGCCGGCTCGCCTGTGTCTGGAAGTACACGCTCGATCGCGAGGTCATCGAGCGTGAGAATCCGGACGTGGTGATTCAGGAACTGGTCGAGCGGTCGTTGATGTGGAATATCCCCGAGTTCCGCGACGACGACGAGCCGAACGCCACCCAGGTCTGGCTGGGTCCGGATCGAGCGGATCAGTCGTCCAGATCGAGGTAGGGGCGGCAGTATTCGAGCAGCTCCAGATCGGCCAGTTCCTGCTCGAGCGAGTGACGCGACGGCTTCTCCAGCAGGCTGGCGCGAACCTCGCCAATGAGCCGGAGGGCAAATTCGCGACGGGCGCGCTGGAGTGCCTGGCGGAAGGCGCCCGAGGTGACCGGCCGCTGGAGCCGCTCGGCGAGGCGTTCGGCCCATTCCTTCGAGGTGAGCCCGGGTTCGTCGACGCGGAGCCGAAGGATGGTGTGATGGGGCTGGCCGGTCCGGTGCTCCATCTCGTTGAGGGCCGCCCAGGCGCGATCCAGGAGGTCGGTCCGCCAGCTCAGGAGGAACTGGCGGTCGAATTGCTCGAGGCCGTCATCGACGACGGAGGGCTCGTTCTGTCCCGGGACGATCGCCGAGGCGCCATCGCGGCGCCGTTTGCGATAGTAATCCTTCATGAGATTCTGAACGGCCCGCTTGACATAGTCGCGGAACCGTCCGCGGCTGGGATCGCCGTGACGGAAGTCGCCGCGGAGAAACCGGATGGCGAACTCCTGATCGAGTTCCTCAGCGGCGTCGGGGTCCTTCAGGGCCTTGAGTAGGTACCGATGGACAGCACCCGCATATCGGCACATCAACTGCGACATTGCCAGGCTGACCTGTTCCGGTGTCCCGGACTTCGCCTCGAAGACCAGGTTCCACTGAGTGGACAGGTCCGAGAGGCGCGGCTCGGCCTCGACCTTCTCCACGGCGACCGCCTCCCGGGCACTCGGCCCGTCCCAATCGTCGCGCGCCCCGGCCAGTGCCAGGCCTCTTTTCTCAATCTTAACCGATTCCCTGCCCGGTTGCGAAAACCGGTGTTGCGAAAAAAAAACGCGCCCCGGACAGACAGTCCATGCAATCGCCCGTACGAGAGAACGAAGGAGGTCGGACCGGGGCATCGAGAGCCCCCAACGGCCCGACGCAAGACCGGCTCGATTCTGACCTTGCCGAGTGAGGAGCCATTGTGATGAGACCCCACGACTTTCTGAGTGCCGAAGGGGCACGACACTGGTTCCTCGACACACCCGAGGCCCAGGTCCTCAGCGCCAGCCGGGAGAGGGAATTGCTGCTCGAGCTGGATCAATGTCGACGTGGCCTGCTCCACGCCACCCGACGGCCTGACGGATCGGCCTGGGACCTCGCCCGGCCCGACGCCGAGTTTCGTCGGGCCGTTCGTGGCCTCGGCGACCGTTCCGAGTCGACCGGGAGCGAACCGCTCCTCGATCTTGCCCGCCGATATGACGAGATCCGTGGTCTGCTGGCGATGGCCAACGCGCGGCTGGTGATGTACATCGCCCGCCGCTACCTCAATCGTGGGATCGCACCGGCCGACCTGCTCCAGGAGGGGTTCTGCGGCCTGCTCGAGGCGATCGACCGCTTCGACCCGGTGAACACGACGAGGCTGGCGACTTACGCTTCGTGGTGGATTCGCCAGTCGATCCAGCGAGCCATCGCCGATGGCAGCTACCCGGTCCGGCTCACCCCCCGACAGGTCCGCCGGCTGGCCCAGTCACTGCCCTGCCACCATCACGACGAGGCGACGACCACGCCCATCAACACGGAAGAACCGGCCGAACCGATCTCTCACCCCGAAGCCGAGCCGGCCGCGACCTGGTATGAACTCGCTGCGATCCGGCCCAGGGTCTCGCTCGACGCCGTCACCGGACGCGAAGACTCGACGCCGTTGGCCGAGATCCTCGCCTTCCCCACTGACGAGGACCGCGAGGCCGACGATCAGGTCGAGTCGGTCCATTCGCTCCTCGACGCCCTGAATCCACGCGAGCGGATGGTCGTCAAGCTCCGGTACGGCCTGGAGGGGAACTCCCGACACTCCCTCAGCCAGATCGGCGAGGTCCTCGGCGTCTCCAAGGAGCGCGTCCGACAGATCCAGGACCGCGCTCTCCGGAAGCTCCGCGAGGTGGCCGTCCCGGCCGAGGCCGAGCATGCGACCGCCGGGCGATCCGTCGGCTAAAAACTCGGAGCACCTGATGGGTTCTCGATCGAAAATCGAATCATGGATCAACAAGGTGGAATCTCCCCAGGCCCGCTCCACGGGGCCCGAGAGATGGAATCTTCCTTATCTTGACTCCTGAATCGGTGGAATGGCCACCAAATCTCATCCCCCCTCGCCGATCGAGCAGGATCTCTGGTTCGCCGCTCCCGGTTCACGATACCCTGGAAGGAGTTGGATCTCGCCCGATGGCCCGGTCGGGTCGCGAGAGATGTTCCGAGTCCTCCAACCCCGCGAAGCCGATCCATCATGGCCGATCCCACGATCAAGGTCCCCGAGAATGCGCCCGGGCCGTTCTACGTTGACGAGACCTGCATCGATTGCGACCTCTGCCGCGAAACCGCACCCGAAAACTTCCGCCGCAACGAGGACGGCCGCCGAAGTTTCGTGACCCGGCAGCCTGAAGGCCTCGACGAAGAGGCGGCTTGCCGTTCAGCGATGGAGGAATGCCCGGTTGAGGCCATTGGTCGCGACGGTGGGAATGCAACCTGATGGGTTCGGTCAGGGTGTGCGCGCCGCCCGCTCGCGATCGAGGATCAGGCGGTCGAAGGCGGAGAGCAGGTCCTCACGATGCGAGTAC
This sequence comes from Planctomycetales bacterium, assembly GCA_027435495.1. Classification (GTDB taxonomy): domain Bacteria; phylum Planctomycetota; class Planctomycetia; order Isosphaerales; family Isosphaeraceae; genus JAKAUH01. The sequence goes on along the minus strand of DAHZZC010000953.1, from coordinate 75 downwards.
GGACCTGGCCGATAGGCACGCGAGCCGAGCCCGAGCTGCATCTGCTCGCAGACGTGCCAGTCTTGCCGGTTGGTG
>DAHZZC010000952.1 GCA_027435495.1 Planctomycetales bacterium | reverse complement strand
ACCGACCACCGCGACCGCTTCCGGAAGATCCAGACGAGCGTCAGCACCGAGAACCGGGCGACGTCGCCGACCTCGGCGACCGTGTCAAAGACCTGCTCGCCCAGCCGGGTGACCGGCGTCGATGGGGCCTCGGCCGGAACTGCCAAGGACGACGGGGCTTCCAGGGGAACGACCGCCATGACCCGCTTACTCCGTTCAGAACCGCTGCGGGTCCGAGCGCCCGTCCCGTCCGCATCCGTACGCGGCGGCGACGCGGTCCGACCTCCGCTGCCCCTTCCCTACTCGGGTCATTCTGGGCTTTCCCCCGCTTCTTGACAAGGTCGACACTTCATCTTGACTTCACGGCCGTATCTCACCCGCATCTCTTAAAGCACCTATCCCCCGGCGATCGCCCCCACAACAAGAAACGGCTCAATCCCCCGGATCACGGCCTCGGGGAGTGTTGCCTCCATCGCCTCGAAGGAAAGATCCTCCTGGCAGGCGAAGAAGCGGAGGAACGGGCGACGGCTTCGGGTTTGGTGATCGCGGATGGTCCCGCGCAGGGTGGGATAAGCGGCTTCGAGGGCGTCGAGCACGGCGCCGAGGGTCGGCGGGTCGTCGACGCAAACGCGGACCTCGCCCTCGACCCGGGCGAGGTTCCGCAGATGAAACGGCAAAACGACGCGGATCATGCGAACGTCTGAGCCTCCACCGAGAGAACGGCGGGAAGGTCGCGGACGATCGCCGACCAGTTCTCGCCCGAGTCGGCCGAGGCGTAGAGCTGGCCGCCGGTGGTCCCGAAGTAGACGCCGCACTCGTCGAGCGAATCGACGTCCATCGCCTCGCGGAGGACGTTGACGTAGCAATGTTCCTGCGGGAGTCCGGCGGTGAGCGGCTCCCACTCGTGGCCGCCGGTCTTGCTCCGGTAGACGCGCAACTTTCCTTCGATCGGGAAATGTTCCGAGTCGCTCTTGATCGGGACGACGTAGACCGTCTCAGGCTCGTGGGCGTGGACGCTGATCGGGAAGCCGAAGTCGGTCGGGAGGTTGCCACTGACCTCCTGCCACGACTCGCCGGCATCATCCGTCCGCATGACGTCCCAGTGTTTTTGCATGAAAAGGACGTCGGGGCGCGAGGGATGCATGGTGATCCGGTGGACGCAGTGGCCGACCTCGGCGGTGGGATTCGGCATGAAGTTCGAGGTAAGCCCGCGGTTGATCGGCCTCCAGGTCTCGCCGCCGTCATCGGTCCGGAAGACGCCGGCGGCGGAGATGGCGATGTAGATCCGTCGGGGATCCCTTGGGTCGATCAAAATGGTGTGTAGGCCCATTCCGCCGGCGCCCGGCATCCATTTGGGGCCCGACTCGTGGCAACGGAGGCCCGGCAACTCGTGCCAGGAGGCCCCGCCATCAGTTGTCCGGAAGAGTGCGGCGTCCTCGGCTCCGGCGTAGACGGTATCGGGATCGGTCGCCGAGGGCTCGAAGTGCCAGATCCGCTTGAACGCCCAGGGGCGCTGGGTCCCGTCGTAAAACTGATGGGTGCCGATTTGTCCCTCGTACTGGAAGGTGTTGTCAACCGCCCGCCAGGTTGAGCCGCCATCGTCGGACCGATGGACGACCTGACCGAACCAGTCGCCGGCCTCCGAGGCATAGAGGCGGTCGGGATCGGCCGGCGATCCCTTGACGTGATAGATCGGCAGCCCCGAGAAGAACGGGCCGTCGACCCGCCAGTCCTTCCGCTTCCCATCGGACGTCAGCACAAAGGCTCCCTTGCGCGTGCCGACCAGAACCCGGACTCGGCTCATCCCTCGGCCCTCCAGGAATCTCCGCGATCGCGCCAGGGCCGATCGGTCCGTGACTAAGCGGACCGTCCCCCGGCGGGGCGTGCATTTCTTACTGGAGAGAGATATCCGATCCTGAGGTTTTGTCCAGAGAATTTTTCGAAAAAGTGTGGTCAACTGGTCAGCGGCCGGGCGCTACCGCCCGGCCTGGGACCATCGCTCATGCTCACTGAGCCGGGACGTCGTGCCTCAGTCGAGCAGGCTCGCACTGTAGAGGGTGCTCTCAAAGTACGACCGATATTCGTACTGATTCATCTGAAGGGCGTAGATCCGGGAGCCGGTCGGGAGGACCTCGATCGACTGCCCGGCCTGATCGGTCGGCGTTCCGAGGCCGCCGGACGTGAACGCCAGATTGCCATTGGAGAGCAACTCCACACTGCCGAGATACGGCGAATAGTTCCCCAGATGGGCGTTCACCTGGAGCGTCGCGGTCATGTTCTGCTCGTTGAGGAGCCATTCCTGACCCCGGCTATTCGCCGTTGGCTCGGTCTGGCGTCGGTTGTTCCCGTCGTCGAAGACGAGCAGTGTGTTGTTGTTGATGTAGCGGACGTCGTGCTGGCCGGAGAACCATGGGTCAGGGCTGTTGGCTATCGCCTGGAAATTCCCATGCTCGCCCAGCTTCCAGAGGATGTGGCCGTTGCCGGTCCCGTTGGCGTAGTCGATCTTGAGAACCAGCGACGGGGTGCGCAGGGAAACGATCAGGTTGTTGTCCTCGGGCGACCAACTCACGGCGTTGCCGTGCAGCCAGTTCTTCGGGGTGCCCTGGACCTTGCCGATCTGGTTGGTGCTGAGCCAGTGGAAGGAGTTCCAGGCCCAGCTCACCTGAAAGTTCGGGTCGAGGACGAGGACCATGTTGCCGACGAACACCGTGGACTTGCCCCGGAATTCGGCGACCTTCCGGGTCTCGGCCATCACGGCCGTATCGCCGTTGGGCAGGAGCTTGGCCTCGTGGCTGAACGAGAGGATCGGCGGCAGATGACGCGCCGCAAGCTGGGCATTCACGGCGTGGATATTCGTCTGGCGGAGGGTGTTTCCCGCCAGGTCGACCTGGCGGAGTGTGTCCCAGCTCGCGGTGTTGCCAACGGGCGAGCCGCCCAGGATCATCACCGACCCGCCCGGCTCGATGTTCGTCGCGTAGCCGGAGAAGTGGTTCGCGACCGGGTCATAATACCAGACGATCTGTCCGGCCAGGTTGGTCGCCACGGTGTTCACCGTGGTGGTGTCGAGCCCGGCGTGAAAGATCACGCCCTGGCTCGAATCGATCCCCGAGCCGGGCGGCTGCACCACGGTGAAGCTCGGGAATTTCATGTTCCCGGGAAGGCTTCCGGTGGTGAACTCCAGCGGGGCTGAGACGGTCCCGTTGTCAACAACGTCGCGCATCAGGTACGTCGTATCGGGGAGCATCCCGGCCACGATGAAGTTCGTGCTTTCGCCCGGGACGATCGCCTCCGGCGACGTATCCTGCCACGCCGGATTTGACGATAACGCCGCGAACTGCACGTCCATCGATGTCCCCGACGACGGCGGAGCGCTATAAAGCGCCACCAGGGGGTTCGCCATCGGACTCACCACGGCGGTGTCGCCCGTCACCCGAGAGTGCGCTGTGTAGGTCGAGGTTGCCGTCTCGCTTCTTGCGGCGGTGTCGTTCCCCTTGACGACCACCTGGATGACGTAGGTTCCCTGCTGCATCGGGTCCCAGGTGAAGGAATCACTCCGGCTGAAGTCGCTGACGACCTGGAGCGGCCCGCCCGGCTGTCCGACGCGGAACTGGTAGACCGGCGTGTGGCCGTGGCCGCCGGAGGCCGCCGAAAGAACGACCGGCGTTCCGACGTAGGGAAGCCCCGTTGGCGTCTCGCTCAACGTGACGGAGAGCAGGCATCGGTCTTCCAGTGGTGAGACATCCGGCCGTCGTCGACGAGAGTTGGGGCGACGGACATTCGAAATCACGAAGGGCCACATGATGCGGGCTCCTGGCGCCTGCCGGGGCGCAGCATCCAGGGACCCCGAAAGCGGTCGGTGTTCGTGCGCCGGCATCCTGATGGCGCGGAGGGACGACCGATCGGCTCGCAAACGGCGAGCTGAGGCCGGTATCTGAGGTAGGTCTCTGATCCGGGATCGCGTCGAACGAGCCGGAAGGAGTATTAGAACGCGCCGGGACCCAATCGCAATGAAAATCGCAGGGAAACGGGCAATCTCTGGAGAAATTTACGTCGAGGAAACAGAGAGTGGTGGGTCCAGAAGTAGGCGGCGAGACGAGGACGCGACCCTGGCTCAATGCATATCCGGTCCGAGGGGACCGGCGAGGTCGACGTGGTAGAACAGCCGACCGGGGAGGGTCGGCATGAACGAGCTGGGGACCCACGGATCCGGGCCGTAGCGGAGGGTCATCCAGAGACTGGCGCCCTGCCACTGCATCCCCCGGTCGAAGACCCCCTCAGCGCCCCCGATGATCCGGTCGGCCTGGAGGAACAGGCCCGGGCCGATCGTATTGGCAAACGCCGGGACGAGCGTGGTCCGGCTCTTGAAGCTGGTGATCGCGTTTTGCTCGATGGTCAGCGGATGCAAAACAGCGCCGAGGCGGTGCGTTTGGGCCTTCCACTCGTCGAGGCTCGCGTATTCGCCGGCGAAGTGCGGTTCCCAGAACGCGATGTGGCAGACACGACCAATCCCGAAGATGACCACCAGCTCGGCGCCCCTGTCCTTCAGCTCGCGAATGCGATCGGCATATTGTGGGAGCCGGTCGGGCGTGGCGAACCATCGTTGCGAGGCCGGGACGGTCTGATTCCCGAGCGGACCGTAGAAGGCGGCCTCCATCGCGTTCTGGAAGGCGCCCGGGTGGTCGGCGGGGAGGGTCACGCCGTCGCGGTCGGACCACTCGTCCATGTTAAAGCCGTAAACATGATCGCAGGGCACTCCCCATTCCTTGAGGAAGTAGACGGCCCAGCGATACATCCCCATCGGACCGACGGGCAGAATCAGCGCGGAGGGACGGCCCTGGTCGCGGGATCGTCGGATGGTTAAGGCGATCTCGTGGCCCATCATCACGTCGAAGTCGGCCACGGATCCGCAGGCGACCGGCTCGAACCCGGGATGCCACCACGGCTGCCGATCGCCGATCGACCCAGGCTCGGCCGAGCAACAGGCGTCGACCCGCGCCAGGTCCCAGCCCCTCGGCAGGAAGCCTTCCATCATCGATCCGGCATAGGTGGTGAGGAGGTTCATTTTAGTAGCCAGAGTTCCGTGTTCCGTGTTCGGTGGGGGAAGTTGGCGTCGGCGGTCGAGGAACCTTTCGCGGTCGAGTGAGGGCCCTCGGAACAGATGGTCGCGAGAATCTGTGAGCGATCCAGTCACGGATCATCTTTACTGACCACTGACCACTACTCGACAGAGAGAACCACCTTGCCAGCGAGCGCCCCAGCGCCTCCGAGTGTGTTCTGTTCGAGGAAACGGTGGGCGTCGGCGGCGGCGGAGAGCGGAAACGTCCGGCCGATGAGGACCTTGAGCTGCCCCTCCTCGATCCATCGGATGATGTCCACGGCGCACCGGCGCTGCTGCTCGGGGGTGGCGTTGAACATCGCGAAGCCGTGGAGCGAGCAATTCCTCGGGTAGAAGGCGCCGAGCGGGAGGGCGGGCCTGGCGGTCCGTCCGGCCATCAGGATCATCCGGCCGAACTTGCGGAGCAGCGGGATGCTGGTTTCGAGGTCGGGCTCGCGCTGGGTTTCGAGCCAGACGTCGATCCCCTCGGGGGCAAACTCGCGGAGCTTCGCCGGGATGTCGTCCGTCTTGTAGTTGAGGGCGAGGTCGGCGCCGAGGTTCCGGCAGGTCTCGACCTTCTCGGGGCTCCCGGCGGCGGTCGCGACGCGGGCGCCGGCGGCCTTCGCCATCTGGACAGCCATCGAGCCGACGCCGCCCGTTCCGCCCGGGACATAAACCGTCTCGCCGGGCTTGAGCTGGCCGTGCTGGAAGAGGCCCAGGTGCGCCGTGATCCCGACGAGCGCCATGCCGGCGGCTTCGGCGTCGGGGAGGAGCGCGGGGGTCGGGTAGAGCCAGGTTTCGTCGATCGCGGCATACTCAGCGGCGACGCCCTGCCGGCCGAGAAGTCCCTGATTCGAGCCCCAGACCCGATCGCCAACGCGGAGCCGCGTGCAGCCTGGCCCGACCTTCTCAACCTTCCCGGCGACGTCGCTGCCGATGATGTACGGGAACGACATCGGCATCGCGACAAGCCCCGACCGGATATACAGGTCGATCGGGTTGAGCCCAACGGCGCAGACCTTCACCAGGACCTGGCCAGGGCCCGGCTCGGGACGGGACAGATGGCCGACCTGGATCACTTCGGGGGGCCCGGTCTGCTCGATGTACGCAGCCCGATGCTCAACGCCTTGCGGCGCCACGGACGTGGTCATGATTACCTCAGGAACCCGGTCTGCTCGGCTCGGCTCCAACGCCCTGCGGCGTCACCGCCCTGATCATGGTACATTATCGGCGAACCGGATTCCCTCGCCAGGGGCCAGCGGCGTGGGGTGGGTGTTCCGGCGCCCTCGCCCACGTTATCACCGACACCGGACCTCGTGCAACGGGCGGCTCGCTCGCGATGAAGTCGATCTGCGTGTACTGCGGCTCGGCCGCTGGGACGGATTCGAGATACGCCGACGCCGCTCGCCGCGTCGGCGCCATTCTGGCCGATCGGGGGCTAGGGCTGGTCTACGGCGGCGGACGGGTCGGGCTGATGGGGATCGTTGCCGACGCCGTCCTCGGCGGCGGCGGCCGGGTCGTCGGCGTGATCCCCGAGGCGCTCGCCTCGCGCGAGGTCGCCCACGACGGCCTCACCGAACTGCACGTCGTCGCCGACATGCACCACCGAAAAGCCCTGATGGCCCGCCGCTCCGACGCCTTTTTGACCCTCCCCGGCGGCATCGGGACGTTCGAGGAATTCTTCGAGACGCTGAGCTGGGCGGCGCTGCGGCTGCATCAGAAGCCGATGGGCCTGCTCAACGTCGCCGGCTACTTCGACCCCCTGATCGCGATGCTCGACCACGGCGTCGCCGCCGGCCTGATCCGCCGCGAGTTCCTCGACCTGATCGTCGTCTCGGACGATCCCGAGGCGGTCGTCGACGCGATGGCCCGACGATCCCCCGCGCACCGGCCCCGGCAGGAGATCGATTTCGAGTAAGATGGAAGCAGATCGAATCGAGGACGGAGGACGGGTCATGGCCTTGCTGAAACGGCTGCAACTGAAGGGCTTCAAGTCCATCTGGGAGATGGACCTGGAGCTTCGCCCGCTGAACGTCCTCATCGGCGCCAACGGGGCCGGCAAGAGCAACCTCGTCTCGTTCTTCAAAATGGTCCGCGAGATGGCGGCCGGTCGGTTGCAGAGTTACATCGCGGCGTCCGGACGAGCGCATTCGCTGCTCTACTACGGCCCCGGGACGACATCGAGAATCCATGCGCGGCTGGTGTTCGAGGACGAGACGCAACCGGATTCCTTGGCATTCCGCCTATCCTATTCGGCCGACGACAGCCTCTACTTCGAGACCGAGTCGCTGCTGACCCCGAAGACGAACGGTGGAATAAATCCGAAGGGTTACCCCTTCGATTTAGGCCAGCGGGAGGCCATTTTTCGAGACGATATCCACCCGGGTCATCCGACGACCAGCGCCCTCGAAGGAAGGCTTTTGGGATGGCGAGTCTATCATCTGCACGATACTTCGGTCACATCACGAATCCGCCAGTATGGCTATATCGCGGATAATCAACAGCTCCTATCGGACGGCGGCAATCTCGCCGCATTCCTGTATCGCCTCCGGAACTCGAAGGGAGGGATCGCCTACGACCGGATCGTCCGGACGATCCGCCTCGCCGCGCCGTTTTTTCACGACTTCGACCTCGTCCCGACCGGCCCGAACGGCCGGGAGATTATCCTCAACTGGCGCGATCGAGAGTCGGATCAAAT
>DAHZZC010000951.1 GCA_027435495.1 Planctomycetales bacterium | reverse complement strand
CGACCCCCTCGACCGGTCGACGGACCCCCGGCTCCTCCTGCTTCCGCGACCGAAGATACAGCTTGATCGGTACGTCGTGGAACGGCAGCTTCTGGCGGAAGACATTCAGCAGGTAGCGCTGATAGGTCGCGTCGAAAAGCTTCGTGCTGTTGACGAAGAGGACGATCGTCGGCGGTGAAACATCGACCTGGGTTGCGTAGTAGATCCGGGGGGTCCGGTTCTCACGCGAAGAAGGCGGATGGGCCTCGACGGCCTCGCGGAGAATCCGGTTGAGGGTCCCGGTGCCGACCCGCTTCTGTGCCTGCTTGTAGAGCGACTGCGCGAGGTTCAGCATCGCCTTGACGTTCTTCCCGGTCTTCGCCGTGATGAACGCGATCGGCATGTAGGCCATCGTCCGGAACTGGTGCTGGATCAAATTGGCGAATCGACCCATGCCCCCCTGCGCGGCCTCGGGATCGCCGCCGACCATCAAATCCCACTTGTTGACCGCGAAGATGCAGGGCTTGTGCTGCTGGGCAATGTAATCGGCGAGCTGCTTGTCGAGTCGGCTGATGCCCTGAGTCGGGTCGAGGAAGAGCAGGACAACATCCGCCCGGCGGATCGACCGCTCGGCCCGGTGAACCGAGTAAAAATCCAGGCTTTCCTTGATCTTGGCCTTGCGCTTCACGCCGGCGGTGTCGATCGCGAGGAACGGCAGGCCGTCGAGTTCGAATCGCACATCCACCGAGTCTCGCGTGGTGCCGGGCCGTTCCGAGACGATCATCCGCTCGGCGCGGGCGAGGGTGTTGATCAGGGTGGATTTCCCGGTGTTCGGCCGTCCGACGGCGGCGATCTTCATCACGGCCTCGGCCGGCGGCGTGGCGTCGGGGGCCGGAAGCATCTGCTCGATCGACTTGAGCAGGGCCTTCTTGTTCCGGTTCTGCTGGGCCGAGACGGCGATCGGCTTGCCCCGGCCGAGCTTGTAGAACTCGCCGCCCCGGTTGTCGAAATCGGGGTGGTCGGCCTTGTTCATCACCAGGATGATGGGCGTCTTGAGGTAGCGGAGGCGCTGGGCGACGTCCTCGTCGAGCGGCATCACTCCGTCCCGGATATCCACGACGAAGAGGATCAGGTCGGCCTCGTTCATCGCGGTCTCGATCTGCCGCTCGACGTCGACGCTGAGGTCGTCGCGGTCGACCATCCCGATCCCGCCGGTGTCCATCAGCTCGACGAACCTCGGCTCGAGGTCGTCGCCAAGCTGCACCAGCGTGCCGACACGGTCGCGGGTCACGCCGGCGAAGTTGTCGACGATCGCAATCTTCCGGCCCGCGAGCCAGTTGAACAGCGAGGACTTGCCGACGTTCGGCCGCCCGACAATCACTACCTTGGGGAGTGCCATCGCGATTCCCTACCTCAGACCCCGGACGGGTCGCTCGGGCCGCAGACGGGACGGCGAAGTGGGGGAATCTTCGTGGACCGTCTCGCGATCGGGCGCACGACCCTTGCAGTCACTCGCCGACGACCGCGTTCCTCACCGTCCCTGCAACCGCAGAGATGATCGGGTCAACACCCGACCCTCCGACATATTATAAGCACGCCGCATGCCATCCGGCAAATCGCGGGATCCTTACGCTATCAGGAAAAACCGAATCCAGCCAGGCCAGAATGGTTTCTCGTCCGCTCAACGTGTTTGGACGGACGGCGGCCGTTCCCCCATCGATGACGACACGCGGACAGGTTGATCATCGTGTTGACGGAGAGTGGAAAGACTTTCGTATCTCCCTGGTGGATAGCAAGATACGCCACGTCAGGTGGCTGGACGCCGACTCATCGATGTCCTGGGGAAGGCCGTCGTCGCTGAACCACGACAGCCGCGGAGGAGCACGCCATGACCGGCATGGATCGCAGCATCGTGGGTCACGAATCCACCTGCGGCGGCCCGGGAGTCTCGCGTCGCCATCACCCAGCCGCGCACCTCCGGCAGTCGCGTTTTACGCATCCGCGACGAAGCGTGATTGGATTTTTCCAGCGAGGAGCGAAAGGAACTCGACAGATGCCACCCCGAAAGGAGTACGATCGAGGGAGGGAGCAACCATCGGCCGTGGAGGGGTGATTCGAAGATGGAGTCGAACGGAGTCAGCGTGCTCGACGGCGCGGCGATGGTGATGGGTTCGGCCATCGCCTCGATTCATGCGCTTCGCATGATGCGCGGCGACCTGACCGGTCCAGGCTGGGTGATGCTCTGGCTCACCTTTGCCGGAGTGGCGATCACGGCGACCGGTCCGTTCCTGTATGTGGCCCGCTGGTACGTGCGACGGTTGCCGGAGACTCCAGGGATCGGTGAGAGGCTCTGGGCGATGATGGGAGTGCCCTGGCTGCTGACCGCCGTGATCCAGTCGGCGACGGGCCCCGCGCCGCGACACGGTCCCCTGTTCGCCGCGACGCTGGTCGTCGGCCTGGGCCTCACGAGCCTCACGGCGCTCGGGGCGGTCTGGACAACCTGGGTCATGGTCTCGCCCGAGCAGGCGGCGCGGGTCGAGATCGGCCCCTGGACGAATCGGATCGGACTGGTCCTGGCGATCGCCTGGCCGATCCAGTGTGGCCTGGGGCTCGTCGTGTTGAACTGAGAACCTGGACGAGCAGGCTCATCGGGCGAGGCTCAGGCCGAGTGATCGAGAGGCGAGGCATCGGATGAATCCCGAGGCGGCCGAGACCGCTCGGACCCGGTTCCGGATCCGGGACCTCCTGGCGATGGTGGTCGGCTATGGGATGGCCTCGATCTTCGTCCGCGCGTTCTGGCCGGAAGACCCGCCGCCGACGCGCCTCTTTGTCCCGGCGATCACGGCGTATCTCTGGCTCGGCCTGGCGATGAGCGGGCCGATCCTGCTGGGTCGGCCGGCCGACGGAACCCATCCAAGAACCTGGGCCGAATGGGCCTGGCTG
>DAHZZC010000950.1 GCA_027435495.1 Planctomycetales bacterium | reverse complement strand
GAATGGCGAATCCAGACCGAGAGGTCGCCTCGATGTTCCCTTCGACCAAACGAATTCGGGTGAGGCCAATCCTCGTTCCATCGACGAGACTCGCCTCCAGGAACGCTTCCTTCGGTCTTGGGTAATCGAGGAGTTTTGGATCGAATCCGAGAGCGACCACTCCACCGCGGTCGATCTCCACCGGCTTCTGATCCGTCTGGAACCTGATCGATCGCTCGTCCATCCCGAGGAAGCTCCCGGCCACGCGGTCGCCGTTCGCCAGCCAGACGACCTCCGATTGCCGAGGCTCCGTCCGAATTCGTTCGATCAATCGGTCCAGATCCGTCGGTCGCCCCGGGACGGCCAGGATCAGACCCAGCACGTTCCCGAGCGGGATATCGAGCTTGCCGAGAGCTTCCGACCGGACCTCGAGCACCGTCTCGGTTGCCCCTCGAATCGAGGCCCGGATCAGACGGTCGCCGTCACCGAGTAGGACCGCCTGGCTGTTCTCCCCCGCCGGGATCCCAACCAACGTCTCCCGCGCGATCCGGACCAGCCGATCAAACTTCAACGATTCTTTCTTGCCGTCCTTGATGACCAGGGTCACCTCGTGATCGCCGAAGGAAACGATCCGCCCGGTGATCTCTCGACCGTCGATCGTCCTCGCCTGGAAGGTCGAATCGGGTCCGTCCTGCGAGCCCCCCCTCGCATCGACTGATGAGACCGCGATGATCAGGAACGCAGCGTAGAGGATCGATTGGGTTTTTTCGAAAAGGTTCATCACTTTCCCCAATGCAGCCTGGTTAGATCGCGGACCGACAGGTCTACCGCCGCTCATCTCTGGAAGATCGGCAGGTAATTGTTCGGTATCTGGAGAATGATGAGAGCCATCGCCGTCCCATATTCATGACAGACAGTGGTGTCGGACCAGAAGCCCTGGACCGACTGCCGATGGAGAATCTCCTCGCGGGTCGCAGGAAACCATTCGGCCCACGACGCGCCCCCCTGGATCCACATCGCCTGTGCGGCATAATACTGGCCGTAGAAGTAGTGGTTGTTCCGACGACCGAACCGCATCCTCGGTCTCGCGTTTCGCAGATAGGCGATGCCGTCGTGGATCTCCTTCGAGTCGTACTCTCCCGCGCTCTGCAACGCCACCACACCCGCCGCCGATCGGGGAAACTCACTGCTCGGCCCGCCGGAGAGCATGTATCGGAATCCGCCGTCCGGGTTCTGCGACTGCTTCACGTACCGGATGCACGCCTCCACCGTCTCCCGTGGCACGTACAGTCCCGCGTTCCTCGCCGCTCGTAACGCATTGATCTGGCAAATCGTCACCGACAAATCCGCGTCGTGCTTCACAGGCTGATACCGCCAGCCACCCTCGTTGTTCTGCGTGTCGACAATCAGTTGCACCGCCTTCCGAAGCTTCTCCCGAATCTCCGGACGACGCGTCATCCCGTACGCCTCGGCCAAATACAGTGTCCCGAACCCGTGCGAGTACATCGGACCGTGCGTCGCCGAACCAGGAACCGCGATGAACCCCGACGGCGCCGTGTTCTCCATCACGTAACCCAGCGCCTTGTCGATCGGACCACCGTACGGGCCGCGGCCAGGGCTCGAACCGCTCGCCATGAACGCCAGACCAGACAGGCTCGTCACCGCAATGTTCCCACGGTACGTCCCGCTGCCAAACGAACCGTCCGGGTGCTGGCTCCGTGCCAGCCAGGCCAGCCCCGACCGAATCGACCGGTCGGTCTCCGGCGTCATCATCTCCGCCGTACCTTCGGGAACGTCTCCACGTCGGCCCTCGCCGAACCGGCCAATCGATTTCGCCGGCTCCTTCTCGGCTTCCTGGGCTGGCGCCGATCCTCCGATGATCGGGGAGAGGGCGACGATCGCCATCAAGGCCAGCCGCTCGAGACCTCCGCGTCCGGCGATCATGGCGACTCCTCCCGAATGGGCTTCCCTTTACCGACGGAAAGGTAATATCGGTCGATCAATTCTTCCTTGCTGGCGAGGGGCTGCTCGTTAATCATGTTGTCGATCTCCGCCCGGATCTCGGGCGGGAGGTGGCCCCAGATGTTCTTGCCACTGGCGCTGGAATGCTTGTTCGTCGGCTTGAGCGGCTTCGAGGGCGGCGGTCCCTGGGCCATCGCACCCTCGGTCTGGCCCTGTTGCTGACCGGGTTTCTGGCCTGGCTGCTGTCGGCGACGGGCGACCATTCGCATCGACGAGGAGCCCGATCGCTGTGCCTGCTCGATCATCGTCTCGATCCGCTTGACGATCTGTTTCTGCTCCTCGCGGGTCTTCTCGCCGGTATCTGGTTTCGCCAGTTTTTGCTCGATGTCGCGCATCTCCTTGATGAGATCTCCGGCGGCCCCGCCTCTCTGGCCGTCGTCCTGCCGACGACGGCGCTTGCGTCCCGTAAGTTCTTCGAGATGCTGATCGGTCTCCTTGTCCCTGGCGGTTAGCCTGTTCTTCTCAGCCGGCCCCTGAGGTTTCGGCATCCCTCCTGATTCGCGCTTCTCACCGCTGGGACTGCCGCCGCGCTGCGGATCGTCGGGTGCGGGGGTGTCGACCGTCTCACCCAGTTTCTTCAAAAAGTCGTCGACTTCCTGATCCTGACCGTCGAGCTTCGGGGCCCCGCCAGACTTCGATGGTTGATCGGCATTGCCCTTCGCGGCGCCGGGCTTTTGACCGGCATCGGTTGACCTGGCCTTATCGGATGCTTTCTTCTCCGGCGCGGCGGGCCGATCGGCCTTCTTGTCGTCCCCGGTTTTGGAGTCGGAGAGTTTCTCCAGGATGGAGTCGATTGGGTCGTCCCTGGTCAGGGGAGTCTCCTGGGCAAACCCCGTCGAGGAGAGCCCAACCGCCGCGACCAGCACCGCCCAAGTTCGGATCGTGGTCATCTTTATTCCTCCCCATCGTCCCGCCTGGGGCGGGTCATGTCGCGGACGAGATCGGCCAGGGTGCCCTGATCCTCGGCGAGCTTCTTGAGCTCAGCCGACTGCTCGGGCGCGAGTTCCTTGCGGCGGCGACGCTGCTCATCGAGCGTTTCGGTCCGCTCGTTGATCTCCTGCTGGAGCATTTTCAGCAATTTGAGCTGGGCTGCCGGCGGGATACCGTCGCCCTCGCCACCGCCGCCACCACCACCACCGCCGCCCCCTCCTCCCTGCTGCTGACCACCGTTCCTTCCGCGGTCGGCTTTCAAGGAGTCGAGAACCTGCTTGAAGCGGTCGGCCGCCGCCCTCGCCGCGTCCTGGGTTTCGCGGTCGGTCTTGAGTTCATGGAGTCGAGAGGCTGCTTCCTCCATCTTGTCTGAGGCCCGCCGGAGCGTCAGGGCGATGACCGGGGCACCTTCGAGCGTCTCGGTCAGCTCACCGGTCTCGTCCTTCAACCCGGTCTGAATGTCGCCTAGCCCTCGGACACCGACCTGCTGGCCCCGGGTGAGCTTGCCTTCCTTCCTGCGACCGTCGTAGTCCTTCGTCTGATCGGCGACCTTCTGCTGCCTCTCGGCGATTGAGGCAATCTGGTCGCCGACGCGGGCCAGTTGCTCGTTCGCGAGTTGCTCCTCGGCGTCGCGGCGGACCTGCTCGATCTCATCCTGGGCTTCTTCCAGATCGGCGAGGGCCTCTTCCTCGTCCTTCTCGGCCTGCTCGCCCTGATCGTTGTCCATATCCTGCTGTGCCCGGCCCATCCGGCTCGACGCCGACCGGCCAGCGCGCTCGGCGGCGTCGGCCCCAAGCTTGGCGAGCCGCTGAAGCTGTTTCTCTAGATCCTTGCGGATCTGTTCCTGTTCTCTGGCGAGCCG
>DAHZZC010000949.1 GCA_027435495.1 Planctomycetales bacterium | reverse complement strand
TCAGGGTGAAACCGCGACGTGCATGCCTCTTCATCGGAAACCTCCATCGGGAATGGCATAAAGAAATGATAAGCGAATCGCTTCCGGATCGACGCGGGGGGAGGGTCGCCGCGGCCTCCGGATGTGGACCAATGGCCCCATTCTCATGGTCGCGGCCATCGGTCCGATCCAATCGCGGCGGTCGAACCGATCCGCCGCGGAAAACCGGTTTACCTCCCCTGCGCGTGATCGGCCGACTGATTCTTCATGAAGTCACCCATGGCCTTGTTGCGCTGGGTCGCGGCGGGCGGGGGCGTCCCCGGGCCATTCGTCGCTGTCCCCTGATCGCATCCGACCGAAGCACCCAGCACCACGGCGAGGCAGAGCCCCGAGACCCGCTTCTTCATCGATGACACGAGAACCCCCAGGGAAATGTCGGGTCGAGGAATACGCCTATAAAATTAGGCTTGCCCATCCCCCGAATGATGAGCCATACATTCCTCCTGACCTCTAGAGTTGTCCGAAATAACCGACCCAAAGATTGGTGTGAAGCGAATGTAAACGGAGAAGTCCCCCCTGGCAAACAAAATTCCTTGACGCGCGGCTTTTTCCGTTGCCTTGATGGGACAGTGCGAGTGCGCACCAGAGGAATCAGCGAGACGTGAAGGGATATCGGGGCACTGACAGAGACTTACCACTTACAGGATCGATCGATTTCCTGGACCTTTTGATGGTTAGGTGTCTGGATGGCGAGGGGCTGGCGATTGATCCAACGATTCGGGAGGAATTACCTCCCAAGGGCGATCGGCCCGAGAACATTCGGTGTGATCGCCGCCGGGAGCGGTGGTTCCGTGCTTCCAGGGGATCAGGGAACGCGTTCGGCCTGGAGCACGCCGTCCTCGGCGTCGAGCGAGAGCCGGAAGCCGAGCCGTTCGCAGACGCGCCTCATGCCGAGGTTCTCCGGGAGGATGGACCCGACGATCCGGCCGATCCCTTCATCCCGGGCGATCGCGACCAGTCGGTCTAATAATGCCGTTCCGAGGCCCTGGCGCTGGTATCGGTCGGAGATCAGGAGGGCGAATTCGGCGTCGTCGGTACCGCGGAGGCGGGAGAGCCGGCCGACGCCGGTGATCTCTCGGGTGCCGGTGGCCTCGGGGTTTTCGCGCTCGGCGACCAGTGCGATCTCTCGGTCGTAGTCGATGAAGCAGATCCGGGTGAGGCGTTCGTGGGCCACCCGGGCGCTGAGCTTCATCGCGTGGAAGTACCGGAGGGCGACCGTCCGTTCGGAGAGGGTTCCGTGGAAGGCGACCAGCATCGGCTCGTCCTCGGGGCGGATCGGCCGGAGCCGCATCGGGGACCCGTCGCTGGCGGTCCAGGTCGTCGCGTACTGCGAGGGATACGGCCGGATCGCCAATCGAGGCAGGGTGGAGGGTTCCACCTCGGGGCCATGCACGATCACCCGGGCGTCAAGAGCCAGCAACCGATCGGGCGAGGCGAGAAGCGGGTTAATGTCGATTTCCTTGATCCAGCGCTGCTGGACGACCAGGTCGCTGAAGCGCACCAGCAACTGTTCGAGTGCCGCCAGGTCGATTGGCCGGCGCCCGCGGACGCCCTTGAGCGCCCGCAGGATACGGGTTTGCTCCATCATCCGGCGGGCGAGCGTGGAGTTCAACGGTGGGAGGCCGAGGGCCCGGTCGTGAAAAACCTCGACGAGCTGGCCGCCGGTGCCGAACAGGAGGACGGGGCCGAACTGGGGGTCGAGGCTACTGCCGACGATCAACTCGTAGCCGTCGAGCCGGAGCATCGGCTGCACGCTCACGCCGTCGAAGTGCCCGGCGCCGGCTCGATCGCGAACCGACGACTCGATCGACCGGAAGGCGAGGCGAACCGCCTCGGCGTCGGCCAGGTCGAGCTGCACGCCGCCGACATCGGTCTTGTGCGTGATCGTCTTCGAGTGCAGCTTGAGGACGACGGGATAGCCGATCGCGGCGGCGGCGGCGACGGCCTGATCCTCGGTGGTTGCGATGCGAGACTCGGTGGTTGGGATGCCATACGCGGCGAGGACGCGTTTCGATTCGTCCTCGGTGAGGATGGTCCGGCCCTCGGCGCGAGCGGCGTCGACGATCGCACTGGCGGCGGCGGAGGCGCGGTCGGCGTCTTCCTCGCCGGAGGGGAGCGTCGGCGTTTCGTAGATCGCCTGGAGGTTGTAAAACGACCGCCACATCAGGGTGAAGATTCGGGCGGCGGTGTCGGGATAGGCGAACGTCGGGATGCCGGCGTGGTCGAGGACCTCCTCGCCGGGCGCGACCGATTCTCCTCCCATCCAGCTTGCCAGCACCGGCTTGCCGGGGATTTTCGCGAACCTGGAGAGGGCCTCGGCGGTTGCGGTCGGGTCGCTCATCGCCTGCGGGGTAAGGATGGCGAGCAGGCCGTCGGTGGATTCGTCGCGTGCGGCGGCCTCCAGCGCCTGGGCGTAGCGTTTGGGGTCGGCGTCGCCGAGGATGTCGATCGGGTTGGCGTGGCTCCAGGCGGAGGGCAGGAAGGCGTTGAGGGCGTCGATGGTCGTTGGTGAGGGCTTCGCCAGTTCACCCCGGCTCTTGATCAGGGCGTCGGTGGCGAGGACGCCCGGGCCTCCGGCGTTGGTGACGATCGCCAGCCTCGGCCCGCGCGGGCGAGGCTGCTTCGCCAGGACGTCGGCCATGTCGAAGACCTCGGAGATCGAGTCGACCCGAAGAACCCCCGCGCGGCGGAAGGCGGCCTCAAGCACCTCGTCGCTCCCGGACATCGAGCCGGTGTGCGAGGCCGCCGCCTTCGCCGCGGCCTCGGTCCGTCCCGCCTTGATCACGATGATCGGCTTCGAAAGCGCCACCTCGCGTGAAGCCGAGAGAAACGCCCGGGCATCGCCGATCGTCTCCATGTAGATCACGATGCACTTCGTCTCGGGGTCGTCGGCCAGGTGGTCGATCAGATCGCCCCAGCCGACGTCCAGCATCGATCCGATCGAGACAAAGGCACTAAATCCGACGTTGACCTTATGGCTCCAGTCGAGGATGGCGGTCAGCAGGGCGCCGCTCTGGCTGAGGAAGCCGACGTTCCCGCGCCGGGCCATCCCGGCGGCGAAGGTGGCGTTCAGGCCGATCACCGGGTTCATCACGCCCAGACAGTTTGGGCCGATCAGGCGGATGCCGCCGCGCCTGGCCTGTTCGAGGACCCTGCGCTCGAGCTCAGCGCCCTCGGGTCCGACCTCCTTGAAGCCGGCCGAGATGATGATTGCCCCCTTGACGCCGCGGTCGGCGCACTGGCCGATGATCTCGGGGACGCTCGGGGCCGGCGTGACGACGACGGCCAGATCGACCGGCTCGGGGATCGCGGCCAGATCGCGATAGGCGCGGATGCCCAGGACGTTCGGCCGCTTCGGGTTGACCGGGTAGACGGTCCCGCCGAACGGGCTCCTGATGAGGTTCCAGAGGATCGATCGGCCGACGCTACCGGGCTTCTCGCTGGCGCCGATGACGGCGACGGCCCTCGGTGCGAAGATCGCGCCGAGCGGCCCGCGCGGATCGGGGCGGGGATCGGACTCGGGGGCGAGGGACGTCGACGGAACGCTCATGCGGCTCCTCCCGATCGGGTGAAAGCGGGTGGTCGTCGGCCGCATCCGGCCGGATTTCCCGAACCCGATTGCACAGCGATCGTCTCCGATTGGCAAGAGGAAGCTCGCATGAATCCTGGGTGAAAGGCTGGAAATCGTGGAGGCATGACCCAATAATCAGCGTCAGACGTCCGAATACCCGCGTGGGTCTCCAAGCGAGGAACCCCCGCGGATCGCGACGACGACTCTCACGTCGGAAGGATCGAATCGGTTACGAACCCATCGCGAGAGGAGATTCCTTCATGGCCACCCCTCAGATCAACGGCGCGACCGCCAGCACGACCGAGTGGGCTCAGGGCCAGTCGTGTTCGTTTACGGTTTCCGGGAGCCAGTTCTCCGGAAGCGCGACGGTGCAATTGACCGACACGCGCGCCACCTGGGCTCCGGCGGCCTACGATCAGCGCACGTCGAACAACGTTCGCTTCCACAGCTACCCGACCAACATCAAGAGTGGCATTCTCATGGGGATCGGGGCACTGACGATCACCGTGACGAACCCCCCGGCGTCATCGGTCCAGACGAACGTACAGGGCTATTACATTCTGCCCACGCCGCCGCCATCGACCTCGACAAAGCCGCCGGGATCGGAGGAAAGCTGACGATCGCCGTCCCGAAAGGGAGCGGCGCGGTCTCCTGACCGGGATACTTTCTGGCAGGGGCCGTCGCCTTCCAGCAATCGACGCGTCGCGTCGGCCCTGTCCAGGGTGAAAGCGGACGGATGAGGCTCGGTCCGAACCTTGGCCGGTTCGGGAACCGACGCCGCCGTCGTCACCGAGATCTGGTAGGGAGTGAAGCTGCTATTCGAGGAAATGGTGCCTTTGTAACAGTTTCCATTCTTGCCGCCGTAATAGGCTGCGTCCAGGTCGGGAGCTGGAGCTCCCTCCTACATGGGCGATCGGTCCCCTCCTTCGCAATCGACAGGCCCATCGTGGCTCCGAAAGCCGGCTCCAGCCGACAATCCACGCCGCGGGGACATCACCTCCAACCAGCAGGTCCAGCCCTGATGGTTTTTGACGGTCAAAATCAGCAAATCATGCGTACAGGCGAGATCGAACCTCGATCGTTTTCAATGCGTGCGTGAGACGTTCGGCGGTCAGGGCACCTACCGATTTTCAAGGTCAAAGCTCATCAGGGAACCCTGCGAGAAGGACGCCAGGATCAGCCCATGTAGGAGGGAGCTCCTGCTCCCGACCCGGACGAAGCCAAAGATGCCGCGAAGATCGTCGGCGGGAGCCAGCTCCTGATGGTTTTTGACGGTCAAAATCAGCAAATCA
>DAHZZC010000948.1 GCA_027435495.1 Planctomycetales bacterium | reverse complement strand
CAGTGGTCAGTGGTCAGTGGTCAGTGGTCAGTGGTCAGTGGGCAGTGGTCAGTGGTCAGTGGTCAGTAGGGAGCAGTGGTCAGTGGTCAGTGGTCAGTAGGGAGCAGTGGTCAGTGGTCAGTGGTCAGTAGGGAGCAGTGGTCAGTGGTCAGATAAAGAAAGTATTCTGACCACTGTTCACTGACGGCTCTTATCTAAAAAGCCGGGGCGTCAGCTCGCCGAGGTAGTGCCGCCAGTTGATCCAGGTATGGCCGCCGCCGCTGACGTGCAGTTCGTGGCGGATGCCGTGCTTGGTGAAAAGGGCGTCGATCGCCTTCGAGCCCTCAAACAGGAAGTCCTTGTCGCCGACGCTGATCGAGAGCAGCTTGACCGTGTCGTTGACCTTCGAGGCGTCCTTGAAGAAGGCGGCGTGGCTTTCCTCGAACTCGCCGGGACTGCCGCCGAAGATCCCCGCGCTCCAGATCCCGACATATCCGAAGGCGTCCGGACGCGAGGTGAGAACCTGGAGCGTCTGGCCGCCTCCCATCGAGAGACCGGCCAGGGCGCGATGCTCGGCGCCGCCGAGGGTCCGGTAGTTCGCCTCGACGAACGGAACGATGTCGTCGAGCAGCTCGTGGGTAAACCTCTGCTGCATCGCCTGCATCATCGCCCGGCGATCGTCCGGATTCTGGCCCTGGCCGTTGGCCTGGGCGTCGCCGTTGGGACGGGACGGTCGCGGGAGGCTGCCGTTGGGCATCACCACGATCATCGGCACGGCCTTCTTCTCGGCGATCAGGTTATCGAGGATAAACCCCGCCCGGCCGACGGTACTCCAGCCCTCGTCGTTGTCGCCGGCGCCATGGAGCAGGTAGAAGACCGGGTAGCGCTCCGAGCCTTTGTCGTAACCGGGCGGCGTGTAGACGCGCAGACTCCGCTGGTCGCCCAGGGTCTTCGAGTTGTACCAGTCGGTTCGAAGCTGGCCGTGCGGAACGTGCTTTGTCTGCTCGAACTCGGATTCGGGGCCGGGAACCAGGCACATGCTGTCGACACTGCCGAGCCCCGGCTTGATCATCGGGTTGCGGGGATCGATCGTGCGGACGCCGTCGACATCGAAGTGATAGGTGTAGTAATCCGGTTCGAGCGGGCCGACGGTCGCCGACCAGACGCCCTCGTCGTTTTTCTCCATCTTCGCCCGGCCGAAGTCGCCGAGGACGGAGACCTCGCTGGCCTTCGGCGCCCGGATGCGGAAGGTGACCTTGTGGTCGGGACCAACCTCGATCGATCGATAGTTGAAGCCGGGCGCCTGGCCCCGTCGCGGAGGCTCGGCCCTGGCTTTTTCCTGCTGAGCCAGGGCGAGGGGCAGGGGGCCGATCGCAAGAACCAGTGCGGCGGCAAGGGCGGATCGAGACAACGTCATCGCGGCAACTCCCGGAAGAGGATCGAGACGAGGGCCGTCGCGCCCGATCGGCAAGGGTCCAATCGGGCGCCGGCTGTCCGATCTTAGCGACAACCGCGTCGCTTCGAGCCGGGGTTACCAGGAAAAATACCGGGGAACCGATCAGGATCCGTGCGGGCCGACCTTCGCCGAGAGCTCCTCGACCTTCGCGCGAAGCGACTCCAGCTCATCGCGAGTGGCGAGATGCATCCGCTTGACAACGGCCTGAACGGCCTCGTCAACCTTCGACTGAAAATCCTGCCGGGCCTGGTCGGACTGCTTCATCAGGCTGTCGACGAGTTCCTTGCCCTCGGACTCGGAGAGCTTCGCCTGCTCGGCGATCTCGCGGACCATTTCCTCGGCCTTGTCCTTGGTGAGGACGGCCAGGCCGAGGCCGGTGTAAAACGCCTTCTTGATGAGGTCGACCATGATCGCGTCTCCCGGGGAACGAGGGTGGGGGTGCCGACTTCGGCCGCCCAACCCCATCATACCCGAATCGTCCCTCCAGTGCGGAGCGGTCGACTCAGCGGGACGGCGGGGGATTCGGGTGCGGTCTCGTCTCGGTCGCGGGCGGCTGGGATTTGCCGATCTCGAGGCGGGTCCCCATCCACGAGTTGTAGCCCTGGACGCCCACGCCGATGAAGAGGCCGACCAGTGCGGCGGTCGCAATCGTCATTTGTGAGGCGGGATGCAAGAAGGTCGCGTAGCTGACGACAACACCGCCGATTACGATTAGTACTGAGGACAGCCAATTGAAATAGCTGGCCGCAGTGTGAGCCGTCTCCAGCCGGGTCAGATCCCGGCCCTGTCGGGCGACTTGATCCACGAGACTCCTCGCGTCGGCGCGGAGCCGATCGACTTCCTGCTCAAGCCGCGCCTTGTCACGCCTCAACTCCTCGATGTGGCTGTCCACCCGCGCCTCGTAACGCTCGGTGGCGGATGGAGGTTTGCTCCGGGACTCGCGGGCGCCCTCGGCAAGCCTCAAAGGCTCCTCGACATCCGGCCCTTTTGCGGAACACTGGGTCAGCCCGAGACTCGTCTCTATCCTCCGATTCGCCTCTGGTCATCACGAAGCTTCTCGCTGCTTCACGCCGCCGCTGCTCGACAACGGCTCTTCGACGGGACTATCGATCTCGACGATCTCACGAATCAATCGATAATCCGGTCCGACGATGACGAGACGTTGACCTTTACGGGTTGCCTCCACGGCGGCTTTATAAAGCACAAGGGCCTTTAGTAGCACATCCTCGAAGCCTTCGCCGGTCTCGGTGGCGATCTCCCCGAGTTCCCTCATTACGGAACCCGAAATGCCGAAACGCCGAAGTGTGGTGTCAAC
>DAHZZC010000947.1 GCA_027435495.1 Planctomycetales bacterium | reverse complement strand
GGCCCAGTGGTCGCGCCCGGCCGCCGAGTTGACCTTGGGCGTCCGGCCGAAGTCGCCCATCCACAGGACGATCGTCTGTTCGAGCAGGCCGCGCGCCTTCAAGTCGGCCAGCAGGGCCGAATAACCGGTGTCGAGCCTCGGGAGGAGCCGATCCTTCAGACTGACGAAGTTGTTCTGGTGCGTATCCCAGCCCCCGAACGAGACCGTGACGAACCGCACCCCGGATTCGACCAGCCGGCGGGCCAGCAGGCACGATTGACCGAAGGTATTCCGGCCGTACTGGTCGCGCAGGTGCGTATCTTCCTCCGAAAGGTCGAAGGCGTGCTTGGCCCGGGGCGAGGTCACGATCCCGAAAGCCTTTTCATAGAACTGATCCATCGCCCCCGAGTCGCTCACCTGCGACTCGACGCGCTGCTGCCACTGGTCGAAGTGGTCGAGCATTCGTCGGCGGCGGTCGAACCGGGAGGCCGAGAGTCCGCCGGGGAGCGTGATCCCGTCGACGCTGAACGCGCTGGCGTTCGGGTCCGACGTCATGACGAACGGGTTATGCTCGTTGCCGAGATATCCGGCGAGCCCGCCGCCCGTCTTCTGATCGACGAACCGGCCAAGCTGGATATAAGGCGGCATCCCGGGCTCCGCCGGCCGCTCCTTCGCGATGACCGAGCCCATCGCGGGATAGACGGTCGCCGGCGAGAACCGCCAGCCGGAGAGCATGTACGCGTCAGCGATCCCGTGCCCGGCATTGTACGAGTAGCCCGACCGGACGATCGTCAGCTTGTCCAGGTGCTGGGCGAGCCGGGGCAGGTGCTCGCAGATCCGGACCCCGGGCAGCGCCGTGGGGATCGTCCCGAACTCGCCGCGGATCTCAGCGGGGGCGTCGGGCTTCGGGTCCAATGTGTCGATGTGGCTGGCCCCGCCCTGCATCCAGAGCAGGATGACGTTTCGAGCAGTCGCCGAAGACGACGATCCCGCCTGGGCCTCCATCCGAATCGAGTCGGCCAGCGTCAAGCCTGCGAGCCCAAGCCCTCCCACGCGGAGGAACTCTCGCCGCGAGACCCCGTCACAATCGCGAGTTGAGCCGTGCAAAAATCGGAACATGGCATCAGGCCCCGTGGGTGCTGCGGACGAATTCCTTTGCAGAAGTTTAACCAACCCGGCAGGCGTCTACAATAGTTGTTTAACAAATGGCGGTCAGGCGTACAACATCCCTGCCGGATGGATGGGTTCGACGGGCCACGGCCGAAATTCCTGAGCGTCGCGAAGATCGCCGGCTGGAGCCGGCTCCTACACAAGACAGATCAAACCGCCCATCGCGAAGGATCCGAACAACCGCCCAGGTAGGAGGGAGCTCCGGCTCCCGACACGCCCGAAGCCACAACTATCGCGAAAATCGCCGGCTGGAGCCAACCCTCAAAGCCGATCTTCGCTCGATTGATTGCATGAATTCAGGCATCGAACATATACATCAGGGCCGAGGTTGATGGTAGATTCCGGGCCGGTTTGGGCGCCTTCGTTCGGGGACTCGATCGTGGTCCTGGGGATAGGGGACATCGAATCAATACATCGTAACATGTAGATTAGTTAGCGGGTCGGCCGGTCCGGGATTTCGACCCCGACGAGGAACTCAGCGATCCGGCCGGGACGGCGTATCGGCTCGCCCTGACCTACGACGACGTCGAGGGCGGGGCGACCATTGTCGGCCTGCTCGACCAGATGCTCGACGACCCAGCCTGCGGCCAGGTCGCTGCGCTGGTCATCGGCGGGTGGAACCAGGTCGACAACGAGGCGGGCACCGAGGAGATCGTCGCCACTCTGGCTGCCGCCAGCGATCGCCTGACTGGTCTGAAGGCGCTGTTCCTGGGCGACATCACGTCGGACGAGTGGGAAATCTCCTGGATCATTCAGTCGGACGTTACGCCGATCCTCGAAGCGTTCCCGGCCCTGGAACAGCTTCGCGTGCGAGGAGGGGAGGGGCTGGCGCTCGGCGAGGTCCACCACGAGGGACTCAAAACGCTGATCTTCGAGTCGGGCGGGTTGCCTAGATTGGTCGTTCGCGCCGTCGTCGCCGCGGATCTCCCGAACCTGGAGCACCTGGAACTCTGGCTCGGAAGTGACGGATACGGCGGCGACTCGACCCTTGAGGACCTGGCGCCGATCCTCTCCGGCACAGTGTTCCCCCGGATCAAATACCTCGGCCTGCGCGACTGCGAGCGGGCCGACGCCCTCGCCACCGCGCTCGCTGACGCCCCGATCCTCCGACGGATCGAGACGCTCGACCTCTTGCTCGGCAACCTGGGCGACGAGGGCGCGGTCGCACTGATCTCTGGCGGGAATCTGTCGGGCCTGAAGCGGCTCGATATCCATCACCACTACGTTTCGGACGAAGTGATCGACGGATTGAGGGACACCGGCGTCGAACTGAACGCCGAGGAGCGGCAGGATGCGTCCGACGACGATGATCGGTACATCGCCGTCTCGGAATAGGGCGCCGTCGGGGAACGACGATGTTCGAGACGAGCACGTCGAGGGGCCGGGAGCATGTCTGCCGCGAGGCGGGCCCTCAGGTCATGATCGTCGGCAATCCCGGCAGCCGTCGGGTCTCGCTCTTCCAGGAGTCGATGGCCGCGCTCGGGCTCGCGCTGGCGGTGGTCGTTCCTTATGCGGATCTCCTCGCCGGACGGGTCGCGCTCGAAGCGTTTGTCACCGAGGGGACCATCCTCCGGTTCGAGTCGCCCGATCGCGACTTCGAAGTCGAGAGCGCCTTGATCGCCGCCGGGGCCGATGAGGACGACGAGCCGCCGGAAGCGGCTCGGATCGGACGTGCCGAGGCGATGCGGCTCGAATTCGACCGCGGTCGGATTCTCCATCTGAGGCAGTGGTATCTCGGTTTCCGCGGACTGCTCCGCCGGCTCGATCGGGATCGAGAATCCTGCCCGTTGCACGTCGCGATGAATCGGCCCGACGACATCATCGTGATGTTCGACAAGCCGACGTGTCACGCCCTCTTTGAGGCTCAGAACGTTCCGTGCCCGCCCGGGCTGGGAACGCCTCGCAGTTACGACGAACTGCGCGATCGAATGGAGCGAGCCGGAATAAACCGGGTCTTCGTGAAGCTGGCGCACGGGTCGTCGGCTTCCGGGGTCGTCGCGTTCGAGACCGACGGCCGACGGGTGCAGGCGACCACGACCGTCGAGGCGGTGGAGTCGGCATCCGGGTTGAAGCTCTACAACACGAGAGCGATCCGCCGCCTGACCGACGAGCCACGCATTGCCGAGGTGGTCGATGCGCTCTGTCAAGAGCGGGCGCACGCCGAGCGATGGGTGCCGAAGGCTAGCCTGGCCGGCGGGCCGTTCGATCTACGGATCGTCGTGATCGGGGGTCGCGCGAGGCACGCCATCGCCCGGGTCGGCCGCGGCCCGATGACAAACCTCCACCTGAGAAATCGGCGCGCCGAGGCGGACCTCGTCCGCTCGCGGATGGGGCCTGCCGCGTGGGACGAGTTGATGTGCTCGTGCGAATGGGCCGCGCGCGTGGTGCCCGGGAGCCTTTACGCGGGCGTCGACGTGGTCGTCTCGCCCGGCTTCCGTCGGCACGCGGTCCTGGAGATCAACGCGTTCGGCGACCTTTTGCCGGGCGTCCTCTGCGACGGCCTCGACACCTACGCCGCCGAGCTGGCCGAGGACCGTCGCGCCCTGAATCGCTTCGTCGACTGGGTCGCTGGACGAGAGGATGACCAGATCTCGGTCCTGTTGACACCCTGGGGCGAGGCGATCACCCGTCGATGGTATCGTGAGGCCCTCATCCGGCTAACGAACCTGCCGCACGTTGAACGAGCCGCCGTCCAGACCAACCTGGCCTGCGGGCTCCACTGGATCGAGCGGTGCGATAAAACGCGGCTCGCCCTCTGGGCGACGTACCACCCCTCGCAGGTCCGGCGAGACGACTTTCTCGCCCGATGCCGAGAGCTCGACCGGCGGGGCGTCCGGTTCAGCGTCGGAGTGGTTGGTCTGAAAGCGCAACTGGCCGAGGCCGAGGCCCTGCGTCGCGAGCTTCCGCCGCACGTCTATCTCTGGATCAAAGCCTACAAGCCTGGCCTCGGCGATCTGACTGCCGACGAGGCCCGCCGCTTTGAGAAGATCGACCCGCTCTATCCGATCAACACCGAACGGCACCCGAGCCTCGGCCGCGCCTGTCGGGCCGGCCAATCGGTGGTCTCGGTCGACGGCGACGGGACCGTCCGCCGATGCCACTTCATCCGCGACCCGATCGCCAACCTCTACGAGCCCGGTTTCGAGGCCGCCCTGATCGAGCGGCCCTGCACCAACGCCACCTGCTCGTGCCACATCGGCTTCGTCCACCTCGACCACTTGCGGCTCTACCCGGTCTTCGAAGGCGGCCTCCTCGAGCGCATCCCGGCCGGGTCGATCTGGATGCGAGAAAGTCCGGAATTTGTTTCGAACACCTGATGAGCTTTGGTATAGTAGTGTCGCGACGGCGAGAACCTCTGACGGCCAATTGCGGTCTGGACTGGGGACGAGCCTTTCCCCGGTCTTTGGGAGGTGGGCATGGATCACCGGCGCATCTCGATCGCGGAAGCCCGGCTGAGGCTGGCACAGGTCGTCGCTTGCACCGAGGCCGAGGGCCCGGGACGCCGCTTCGCCCTCTGGTTTCAGGGGTGTCCGCTTCGTTGCCCCGGGTGCTGCAACCCGGAGATGCTCTCGTTTGAAGGCGGCTGGGAGGCTGAGGTCGACGCGATCGCCGCGCAGGTGGATCGAGCCGCCGCTTCAGACGGAATCGAGGGGATCACTCTGCTCGGCGGCGAGCCGACGGCGCAGGCGGCGGGGGCCTCGGCGCTGGCGCGTCGGGTCCGGGCGATGGGGCTCTCGGTCATGGTCTTCAGCGGGTTCACGCTGGAGGAGATCCGGGCCTCGGCCGACCCGGACGCCCTCAACCTGCTCGCCCAGACCGACCTGCTCGTCGACGGCCCTTATTTGCGCGACCGGCCCGAGGCGCGGCGTCGATGGATTGGTTCGAGCAACCAGCGGGTCTACGCGCTGACCGACCGCTACCGAGTTAACGATCCCTGCTGGTCGCGGCCAAACACGCTCGAATTGCGGCTCGTCGGCGGCGAGTTGACAGTCAACGGCTTCCCGGCATCGTCGGCGGTCGGGATCTGGCGACGTCCCCGCGAAGCACGGCCCTCGGAGCCCACCTGAGATGCGTTCCGTCAGCCGGTTCGAGGCCGACCTCCTGCGCATCCTTCACGCCCTGCTCGGCCGGGCGCCGATCGAGGGCGCGCGGGCGCTGATCGCCGTCCGCCACAAGCGCCCGAAGTGCTTGAGCCGGGGTGCGGTCGAGCTGGTGCAGGACGCGCTGGCGAAGGGATGCGTCTGGCGGCTGGCCCGCGAGGGCGGCTGGCTCGCCGATCGCTATCTCCGCGGCGATCGGATCGCCTCGGGGCGGCTCTGGGACCGAACCCCGCCCGAGGAGTTAGGTCTACACTTCTCCCGGTACACGCTCAGCTTTTTGATCTGGCTGACCGCCGACCACCCCGCCGATCGTCCCGTTCACTGGAACCCGGGCGAGCGTGACCTGACCGTCAGCGACCAGCTCGTCCTCTTCTACGCCTACGAGGCGATGCGGAATGGCCCGACCGACCAGGCAAAGGTGGGGGAATTGCCGCAACTCGCCCGTCACGCGCTCACCCGGCTCGCCTTCCCGGAAGACTTCCTTGGCGGCGGGCCCGACCTCGATTTCTCGGCATGGACGACTGGGGCGGGCGCCTGCATCCTGGAGGCACTCCAGCCGTACCTGGCGGCTCGATGGGTCGCGCTCGATCGGCAAAAGTTCGCAATCCTCGAGCCGAGTCGGATGATCGCTCTGGGCCGGGCTCAGGAGGCAACCCTGACCGCTTTCCTCGACGCGATCGATCAGGCCGGCCGGACCGACCTCGCGCGGTTCCTGCTGTCGGCCGCGTCGACGCTCCTCCGCGAGGCGCGAGAGCCTCGGGCGTGGATCGGCTCGCTTGAGTTCGAAGGGCGTCGGCTGGCCGATCGGGTCGAGGCCCATCGGGCCGCCCTGGCCCTCTTCCGGGCGCTCGGCCGGTTGCGGGAGTGGGAGCTTCGGGCGCGAGGCGTCGGCTATTTTGACGAGGGATACGCCGCGGCCCGGCTCTGGAAGGCCATCTGGGAGGCGCACGACGGCGAGCGGCTCCTTGGGCAGTCGGACGAGATCGCCCGGGCGGTCGACCCCTTGGGGGCCGGCTCGCTCTCGGGCGCGGCGAGGGAGGCTTGAGGATGGCGAAGCCCTGGATTCATGCCGAGTCGTCGGCCCGCAAGTTCGGTGGGAAGCCCGAGGACTACCTGGAGATCCATAACCACCTGGATTCGACCAAGGGCGCCTTCGCCGACAACCGGCACCGGGCGATCACGCACAACGCCTGGTACATCGGGCCGGACGGCCCGCTCGAGCGAGCCTTTGGTCCGGTCGTCACGAACAGCGACGGCCGCAAGGTGCCGGTCCGGAGCATCGCCGAGCAGCACGTCCTGGAGGACTTCGGCGGGTTCATCCCGACGCTCCAGGACTTCCTCTGCGAGTTGCAGTATAAACCGTGGATGAACGGCCTCGGCGACCCGCCCTCGCGACGGAACGCCGCGACGACCGCGGAGAGGGGGGATTGATCGCATGAGCGACCACGAAAAATGCGCCGAGGTTTGCGAGGATCACGGGTTCGCCCGGCAGGCCGGAATCCTGCGAGCGGTCGCCCGCGGAGGGCTTCGCGTGTTCGCGGTTTGCGAGAGGCTCTCCGACGATTACGGTTCCCTCACCGGCGAGGGATGTGTTCCCGTGGCCCTTTTCCTCGATCGCGCGGACGCCGAACACGACGCCCGGCGGCGGGAGATCCTGGCCTTTTGCACACGCAACCTTTACAAATACTGCGACAAGAATATCGCGTACATCACGGACCGGTCGGCGGATCAGTTCGAGCGCGAGGTCTCCGCCATCCTCGGCGCCGACTACCGGCTGCCGGCCCCCGCCACCCATTCGGGACCGCTCTTCCCGGCCGACGCCACCGACGAGCAGATGCAGGCCGTGTTTGGCCTCTTCAACGAGAATACGCACTTCTTCCAAGTCGCAGAGTTGGATATCGTCGACGGCGCGAACCCGACGCCATCCGGGGAGTCTCCATCATGAGCGAAGACCTGGTCTGCTCCGATTTCTGCGAGGAACAGGGGTTCGCCCGATCGGCTGAGTTGCTCCGGGCGGTCGGCGGCGGGCGAACCGTCTACGTCGTGATGGAGCGAGGCGCCGAGTACAACGACGAGATCATGGAACCCTCCCTTGGGGGCGATCCGCAGTGGGCGTTCCTCGACAAGGCCGAGGCCGAGGAGGCCGCCGCCGGCCGGAACGCGAACTGGTATCGCGAGAACAACATCCTCGACTACTGCTACAAGCTCAAGGACGTCACGCCCCATTCCGCCGCCGAGCTGGCCCGCCGGATCTCGGAGATCCTCGGGCGTCCCTACGACCTGCCGGATGGTGGCGAGCCGACGTTCGCCCATTCCAACGGCCCGCTCGTGGACGGCCCCGTCACCGAAGAGCAGATGCGGAAGATCGCCGAGCTGTTCACGCTGAAATTCTTCTACGTCGTGGAGACGACCTTCTCCGATCCCGAGCCGGCTCTGCCATTCGGGGACGGGTCGTCTCTCAGGGAGGACGCACGATGAGCCGAGCCTACCGGGTCCGGGTCCGCGAGTCGGTCCGACACACCGTCCGGGCGGAGGACCACGTCAGCACCTCGCTCGAGTTGCTGGAAATCCTCCCGCGCGAGGAGATGTCCGATTTGCTCCGTCAGGAGTTGATCGGCCGCGGGTTCCAGGAGCAGGGTCAAACACTCGTGCGACGGGTCGACGGGCTGACCATCGAGATTGACCCGGCGACCGGGTCGGTGACGGCCCGCGTCGAGATCGCTGAGGAGGTCGAGCACCACGGCGAGCGTGTCGGGATCGCCGATACCGACTGGGGCACCTCTGGCCGCAAGAGGACCGAGGCCGCCCTGCGCGAAGAGCTGCGTGAGGAGCTGAAGTCCCGGGCCGATCAGGGCTCGGAGCGCGCCCAGAAGCAGGCCACCGACCGCCTCGAAGGCGCCCTGTCCGACCTCCGCGGCGAGCTCGACCGGGTCGTCAACCGGGTCACGGCCGAGGCCCTCAAGCGGAAGGCCGCCCGCCTCGGCCAGATCAAGGAAATGACCGAGGACACCGAGTCCGGCTCGCTGACGATCGTCCTGGAGGTCTGATTCACGAGCCCTGAGATGCTCTCCGGTCTGGCCGACCGTCGGCCGGAGCCAGTTCGAAGCCGCCGGCGAACGATCGGCCGATGGCGTCGGACCGGGCCAATGGCCCCTGTAGGAGCCAGCTCCAGCTGGCGACCCGACCGAAGCAAAGAGTGGCTCGAAAATCGCCAGCCTGGGCACCTGCAAGGGGCCATCGGACCAGCCAAAGTCCATGGTGGCGCGAAAATCGCCAACTGGAGCTGGCTCCTACAGAAGACCATCGACCCGACCGAAGCAAAGAGTGGCGCGAAAATCGCCGACCGGAGCGGGTTCCGGCAAGGGAGCCGGTCGGACAACATCAACGGGCACGTGCCTGAGGACCCCGCCATGAGCGCGCACCCATCGACCCTCATCCCCGAGCCCGACCTGCCGCGCGAGCTTTCGCCCGAGCTGGCCGTCGAGGCGGCGTACGCCGGCCCGCTGGCCGAGGTCGCCTCGCGTCTGGCACGCGGGCTCCCCGTGCTGGTCGAGTGCGACAAGGAGCTCTCGCCCTATGCCTTCGCGAACCTTCGAGGACGCTTGAAGCCCCTGGGGATCCAGTGCCTCTATCTCGATGGCCGCCCGCGCGCGACGCCCGACCCGGCCGCCGGGGCGATGGCGTGCGGGTTCGTCGGCAACATGCTCAATCAGCTTCGCGACGCCGTCCGGGGGTCCGTCGAGCGCAGGGTGGTGGTGCTCCCGCACCTCGACCTGCTGACCACCAGCCAGGGCGGGCTGACCGCCGAGGCGCGCGAGGTCATCCCGCTTCTGTACGAGAACCCGGAACTGGTCTGGCTCGGCTTCAAGGATCCGTCGTTCCCGCTCCCCCGGGTGATCGAGAATCTCTTCCCGCACCGGGCGAGCCTCCTCGGCATCCCGCGCGACCGGCTCGGGCACCTGGTCACGCAGAAGGAGGCCCGCAAGTTCGGCCGGCGGTTCCCTGCCTGGGGGCTCTACAAGTATGTCTCCGGCGTCAACGCCGTCCGGCTCCGCCGGCTCCTGTCAACGCTCGAAGGCGAGGACTATCCCGACGACCCGAAGCACGCTTATCGGCAACTCCGCCAGGCGACGCTCGTCGGGACGCTCGAGGTCCCCGAGACCGACCTCGACCGCGAGATCGGCGGCTACGCTCGCGTGAAGAACCGCCTCCGCGCCGAGATCCTCGACCTGCTCGCCCGCAAGGAGGGCACGACCGACGCCGACGAGGCCGCCCGGCTCGAATCGCTGATCCCCCGCGGCCTGATCTTCTGGGGACCGCCCGGCACCGGCAAGACGCTTTTTGCCAAGGCGATGGCCGCCGCCCTGGGCGCCGCGGTGACGATCGTCTCCGGGCCCGAGCTGAAAAGCCGGTGGGTCGGCGAGAGCGAGGAGAACCTCCGCCAGATTTTCCGGCGCGCCCGGCAGTCGGCCCCTTCGGTGATCGTCTTCGACGAGCTCGACTCGTTCGCCTCGGCCCGAGGCATGTACACGGGCTCGGGCGTCGAGCATTCGATGGTCAACCAACTCCTCACCGAGATGGACGGCTTCCACCGCGAGGAGATGGTCTTCGTCGTCGGCACCACCAACTTCGTCGAGGCGCTCGACCCCGCGCTCCTGCGCCCGGGTCGATTCGAGTTTCACCTCCAGATCCCGTACCCCGACGCCGACGACCGCCGCGCGATCTTCCAGATCCACGACCGCGCGATGGGATTGCAGCTCACCCCCGAAGCCCTGGAATTCGCCGTCCGGCAAACGGCCGGGCCGGTCGAAGGCGCGGCGCCGGGGACGCTGCACAGCGGCGACCATCTGAACGCCCTCTGTCGGGCCGCCGCCAGGATCCGGATCCGAGAGGGTCTCTCCGGCCCGACCGACCCGGACCTCATCGAGCGCGCGATGACGGAATGGATCGAGCGCCCGAAAATGACCCGGGCCGAGGAATGGACCGTCGCGACCCACGAGGCCGGTCACGCGGTCTGCTCGCTCCATTCTCCGCACGCGGCGACGATCGACCGGATCTCGATCCGGGGCGACGCCGCCGGCGCCCTGGGGTTCGTCCGCTACCAGGACAAGGCCCACCGCTACGTCGTTACCCGGGGCGAGCTGCTGGATGACCTCTGCGTGCTGATGGGCGGCCGAGAGGCTGAGGCAATGCTCCTGGACGACCTTTCGATTGGGGCGGTCGAGGATCTCCGGCGGGCCACGGCGATCGCCCGGGCGCTCGTCGAGGAGTTCGGCCTCGGCGGCGATGAGGTCGGCGTCGGCCGGTTCGCAGTCGACGAGAAGTCGCGCCCGCTCTCGCCGGCCAGGCTCGAACTGCTGGATCGGCGCATCTCTGAGATCCTGGAAGAGGCTCGCCGCCGCGCCGTCGCGATCCTCGCCGAGAACCGCGCCTCGGTCGAGGCTCTGCGCGATCTGCTTGTCGAAAAGAAGGTGATCGACGCGAAGGCGCTG
>DAHZZC010000946.1 GCA_027435495.1 Planctomycetales bacterium | reverse complement strand
CCGGCGATTTCGCCGGTGCGTTCCGGGCGGCGTTTGAGATCCTTGATCTTCGGAACGGGTCGACCAACTTTGTCAAGCTGGCCGACCTCCGCCAACTCCTCTCGGAATTCCGCCGCGAAGACTTCGACGCGGGATTGAGAGAACTTCGGATGGCCGGCGATTTTTCGCTGGACAGCCACGAGGGCCTGCACGGAACGCTGAGCGAAAAAGAACGCGAGGCGGGTGTGAGTGAGGCCGGCTCGCTGCTGGTCTATGCATCGCGGAGGTAAACCCCCATGCCGACCGAATCCAGAACGCACAAGGTAGCCGCGAGCGTGCCCGGACTCGATCGCTACTTCGCCGCTGTCCGCGACGAGAACCCATTTGCCTCCAATCGCGTGACCGAGCCGTCTCCGTACGATGTCGACGTGGCATCGATCCACTCGGATGCTTTCGACCGGCTCGTGGCCCTCGCCGCCGAGGCGATGCAGGCGAGGACCGGACTCGGCGTGGCCCTGCTCGGTGGCGCGGGGATTGGAAAGAGCCACCTGCTCTCGCGACTCTATCGGTGGGCTGCCGAGACCGGTCCAGCCGGCGGACCAAAAGCCTGTTATGTTTATCTGCACAATATTATGGCCGATCCCGATCGGCTCCCGCGATATCTGCTGAAGTATGTGGTTAGCCGACTATCGAAAGGCGGACAGGGGCCGCTGTGTCAAACACCGCTTTTCGGCTTTCTCGATCGCGCCATCCGCCACGCGTTGGGGGCCTCTGGGATCATCGTCGACCGGATTGAGGACCAGCTTCAGCTCGCTGTCGACGCCTATCTCTCTCACTTCGTCCGATCGGCGGAGGCCCGGACGACCTACGTTACGCTCCTACAGTTCTGGCGGTTTGCCCGGCCTGACAGGGCCGACGATCCCAGGCGCCGGCTCCTCGCCGGGGCGGCGCTGGCGTGGCTCTCGGGCGACGAGGTCGACCCGGGTCTCGCGGCCCAGCTCGGACTTGCCGACGACGAGCAACAGCCTGTGATGCTCGCCGACGACGAGCAGGTCAAGGGTGTTCTCCACTCGCTCGCCGAGCTGGCGCGGGTCAGTCAGCAGCCGCTTGTCCTCTGCATCGATCAGTTCGAGAATCTCGATCCCGAGAAGGTCACGCCATTCTGCCGATTCCTCCACGCGATGCTCGATCGCGTCTCCAACCTGCTCGTGATCACCTGCGGCGTGAAACAGACCCTTCTCGCCTATCGAGACGACTTCATCATCCCTGAGGCCGCGTGGGACCGGATCGCGGATCGGGTCGTCGAGTTGCATCGACTGAAGCGGTCGGAGGCCCGACAGATCCTCGAGGCGCGGCTGGAGCGGTTTCACGACCCATTCCTCGACGTCGATCCGATCCGCCTCCGAATCCAGGCGGATACCCTTTTCCCGCTCGGTCGTAACTGGCTGGAGAGGAAGTGCGAACAGGGGATCGAGTTCAAGGCTCGACAGGTGCTCAACTGGGCCCGTGATGCCTGGGAAGACCGACGCCGGGCAATGGTCGAGGTCGGCGGAATCAACTGGATCGAGCGATGGACGGAGAGCACCGGCGAATCAAAAGTCATCGAGCCGACACCCGACGTCGACGCCCTGATCGACGCGGCCATCGATCGGAAGATCGAGGAGCACGTCGCGCAGCTCCGGCTTCAGGCGGGGAGTTTGCCGCCGGACGCGGGAAATCTCGCGGGGCTGGTCGAATCGCTCCTGGCCTGTTGCAAGAGCGACGGACTACCCTACACCTTCCGCGGCCTCGATCGGCTGAACAAGAGGAACGGGCGGTTACCCGCGTTTGACCTGATGGTCCGCGAGCGCAGGAATTCCGATGGCCGAGAGGTCCGGACGGGGGTCACATTCGTGACGAACATCGGGAAATCGGCCTCGGCCTCGATGCGGCGGATGCTGGAGGCCGAGCCCAATCCCGACCACCGGATGCTTGCCACCGACGAGGAACGTCGCCCGTTGAAGGTCGGGGCCCAGGGCGCGGAATACTATCGTGAGCTTGAACGACTCGGGACCGGGAAGTTCGAGCATTTGAAGCTCGACTTCGAGCAATATGCCCGACTCGACGCCTTGCAGAATGTGATCGGCATGGCCCGCTCGGGAGACCTCGAAATTGAGGCCCCCCGGGGGACGATCCAGAGTGTTTCCGAGGCCGAAGTCGTGGCTTCGCATCATCGCCGCGATCGATTTCGAGAGCATCCCCTGCTCCGTCCCTTGTTGACCGAGGAGCCACCGGTCCCCTTGAGGGTTGTCTCGCCTTCCATCCCGTTCGACGAAAGCCGAGTCCGCCAGTACATCATGGCCCAGCTCGCCTGGCGGATGGGATCGACCGCCGAGGCGCTGGCGCGCGGTTTCGCCGAGGCGACTTCCGAGCCGAAACCAGAGGTCGTGGCTGTTTGGAAGGCATTCAAGGAAATCGGCGGGCGGATGCATGCCGAAGGGCTAATCCACGCGACGCCCCATGACACCGACCTGTTCCTTCTGCTGAGGAAGTGATCGTGATGCCGTCGGCCAGGTTCAGCGTGACGGAGGTCCGCGTGGCCGCCACCTGCCCGCGGATCACCTACTTCGACGCCGACCTCACCCGCCGAAAGCGGCTCAGGCCCCGCGCGGTCACTCGGCTCTGGAAGGCCGGCGACTCCGGAACAGCCTGCGGATCGATGTTCCACAACACCATCGAGTCGTTCAACCGCCAGGCACTCGATTCCGAGGAGGTCCGTACCACCATCGAGACCAAACTCCATGCGCGTGCCATCGAGCAGTCCTTGCGCGCCTACCTGAACCAGAAATGCGTCAATCTGGATCTGCTCGCTCAAAAATCGTCCGAACAGCAGCAGGCGTTCATTCGGGCCGTTGCAATCTACATGGGTGAACTGGCCGAGATCGTCGCCGATGCCCGCACCCGGGGCAAACCCGCGGAGGAGGTGATCGATCATCTCTTCGGCGATCGACGGAGGCGGGTTGACGTGACGTTCCAGGTGGGGCCGAAGGGGGAGGCGGTCCGGGTCACGGGTGCGCTCGACTACGTCTTTTACGACTGGCGGACAGCCCATCATCGGGTGATCGACTATAAACTGACGCCCGCCGACGACCCTTCCAACGACCTCTTCCAGGTCGCCCTCTACGCTCTGATGCACCATGTCCAGCACGGGACGACGCCCGACGTCGGAGTCCTCTACCTTCATCCCGAGCGCCGGATGGTCGAACTGCCGTGGGAGGAGGTCCACGGGCGACGGCACAGGCTCTTCAACCTTCTTGCCTCCATGGCCGGCTGGATCGAGTACGACGAGACTCGCCGATCGGGCCTCCAGCCGCCGGGCGAACCCTCGTGGTGCCGGCATTGCAAGTGGGACCGGAACGGCGAGTGCCTGAAGCGACTTGGTCCCAAGCACGAGGGAACCAGGCTGCGACACTGGACCGATACCGTCGAGGCCGAGCCCGCCGTGGCCACTCGCCAGGCTGCCGGTCCATCGCACTCCTGGGCTGTCGAGGAGGAGTCAACGGTCGAGGATGCAGGGGACGAGCCGGCGGACACCAACGGCCTACGGATCGGGACGGTGGAATCGGGCACGCCTGTCCTTCTCGGGATCGCGGCGATGCCGACACACCTTGCGGTCGTCGGCGCCGCGGGAAGCGGCAAGACCTGGCTGGCGAAGGTCATCGCCGAGGAAGCCGTCCGGCGGGACGTCCCGGTTCTGGCGATCGACCCGCAAGGTGACCTGGTCCAGTTCCTCCGAACGTCTCCCGAGTGGGCCGGGATCTCGGAGGCGGACCGTCAGGCCCGTCGCGATTTCCTCGCGAAGGTTGAGCCCCGAATCTGGACGCCTGGATCTTCTCACGGCCGTCGACTCCGTCTCGATCCGATCCGCCTCCCGGGCCTCGACGACCTGCGCGACCTCGACGGCGCTTCTCGTCGCGAGGAAGAATGGCAGGGCATGCTCGGCATCGCGGCCTCGCAGCTTGTTGGCCTGGCCCGGCTCGGCGGCGAGACCGACTCGCAGCAGACTTTCCTGATGGAGGTCTTCCGCCGGCTGACGACGAACGGCCGGGGCCACGACGTCACGCTGGAGCGGATCGCGAATGTCCTCAGTGAGCCGGAATCCATCGGCCTGGACGATCCCGACCGCCTGATCAGAAAGGCCGAGCGCGAGCGGATGGCGCGGAAGCTCCACGCGATGCGGCTCGGGCCGACGTCGGCCCTGTTCGCGGGCGGGACCCGGCTTGACCTCGACGCGATGACCCGCCCCGATACGCCGGGCAAGGTCCCTTTAAATGTCGTTTACATGAACGCGCTCGCGGACGACCACTCAAAACATTTCTTCGCGGCCGGGCTTGCGGCCGAGGTCTACCGATGGATGGTCACGACCAGCGCCCCAGCGCCTGGGCGTCCGCGACTGCTCTTCTACCTTGACGAGGCCCGCGACTACATCCCGGCCGGGACGTCGAAGCCGCCCGCCAAGCTGCCGATGATCCGACTGTTCGCGCAGGGTCGGAAGTACGGCGTCGCGGGGCTGATCTGTACCCAAAGCCCTCGATCGGTCGATTACAACGTCTTCGGCAATTGCAGTACCAAGCTCGTTGGCCGGTTGGAGAGCCAGCAGGACGTCGATCGCGTGGCCGACTGGTTCTCGACCGAGGGCGCGGTTCCACCCTGGATCGCTGGCCGAAAAGGCGCGACGGCCGGCAGCTTCGTCGGCCGGTGGCCTGGGATGGCCCCAACGCTCGAAGGAAAACCATTCCGGAGCCGCCCGCTGTTCTCACTCCACGAGGGCGCCTGGTCGCCCGATCGGCTGGAACAGGAAGTTCGATCCGGATAATAGACAAGTCGTCACAAGATAATCGATGACGTCATCAGACTTCATTCCAGGTCTTCGAGAAAGCGTTTCGCATCCTCAATCGTTTGACAAGATTTGATCATTCCAGCATGCCTCACGCCCATTCGGAGGCGGTCTGTCCTCGGTCGAGAGGGTGCCCGTTCCGGCTATTGACTGTGCCTTTGCTCCAGCCGCCGGAGCAGGTCGCGAGCCTCGGTATGGCCGAGTTCGACGGCCGCGCGGGCGTCGACGATCGCTGCGTCGAGGTTGCCGCTGGCCTGATGCACCAGCGCCCGGTTGTACCGCAGTACACGCCGCACGCCAGAGCTTGAAGCCAGCCCAATCGCGCGATCCAGGTCGGCCAGAGCGTCGTCGTGCCGACCCATTCGGAAGTGGAGAATGCCCCGGTTCAGAAGG
>DAHZZC010000945.1 GCA_027435495.1 Planctomycetales bacterium | reverse complement strand
GTCCGCGACGGGTCCAGCGACCCGATCCTGCGGATGGAGACGATCGACGCTCACCTGCACCTGAGCTACGTCCACGCGGTCCGGCATCGTCCCGAGGCGGCGATCGCCGAGTTCCGCCGGGCGATTGCTGAGGCCGAGCGGCTGGTCGGCGACTTCCCCCACCAGGCGACCTACCGCGCCCAGCTCGCGCAGGCCTGCAACCTGCTCGGCTACGAGCTGTGGGAGGCGGGCCGATTGCAGGAGGCACGGGCCGAGTTTGCGCAGGCGGCCGGGGCGTATCGTCACGCCGCCGAACTGGAGCCGGAGAACCCGACCGCGCTCTGGCTGGCGGCCGACTTCCTGGTGCTCTGCCCCGAAGTTGCGTTCCGCGCCCCAGCGCGGGCGGTGGAACTGGCGCGGCGAGCGCTGGCCGCCGAACCGGGGCGGGCCGGCATCCTGCGGACGCTCGGCCTGGCCCTCTACCGGGTCGGCGACTGGGATGGGGCGATCGCGGCGACTCGCGAGTCGTGCCGGGCCGGCAGCGGCGGGGATGCCCTGGACTGGTTCGTGCTCGCGATGGCCCTCTGGAGGCACGGCGACGGCGACGAGGCCCGGCTCTGGTATTCTCGAGGCGCCGCCTGGGTCGCCCTGCACGAGCCCGGCGATCACGACCGGCCCCGCCTCCAGGCCGAGGCGGCCGCTCTCCTGGGACTCGGCGAGGCGGCTCGTGTCGCCCGGATTGTCCCGTAGCCCCCCGCGGGGCTCCGGCTCACTCCAGCTCCCTGATGAACAGGTTGGTGAACTGCACCGGGTCGCCGTGGTGTTGCAACCCGATTGGGCCGCGGGCGGGCACGCCGGGCAGTTCGGTCTCCGAGATCACTGTCTTGCCGTTGAGCACGACTGTTACCCGGTTCCCCTTCATCGTGATGACGAACCGGTTCCACTTGCCGAGCGGGGCGTCGGCGATCACTTTCGGGATCGAGCCGGTTCGAGTGGCGGGGGGCATGGCCGGGTCGACCCGATAGCCGTACAACTCGCCCGAGCCGATCGTGTTGCAGGTGATGTTCACCTGGGCCTTTTCCCAGCCGCGGATCAAGATGCCGCTGTCGCCGGCATAGGGGACCGCCTTCGTGACGACCGTTCCGGCGGCGTCCCTCGCCTCGTCGCCGCTGGGCTGCACCACCGGCCGCGGCCGGGATACCGGTTTGCCGGGAAGTCGCCAGTCGGCCATCAGTACGAAATTCCCGTATTCCTTCTCGGTCCAGAGGTCCCTGTCCTTCGCCTCGCTCTTGCCGTCGTAGGCGAGGATCGAGCCGCGGGCCTGCCAGTGGCCGACGTGGCCTGGGTCCGACTTCCAGCCGCGGAGGTCCAGCCCGGAATAGAGCGAGACGAAGCCCTCGTCGAGTGCCGCCGTCTGCGCCGGGGTCGCGCCCGAGCTCGGTAGCTCCTTGATTCGGAGCCCTCGGAAATGACACTCGGAGCCCTCGGCTTCGAGGCAAAGATACCCCTTGCGCGGGACACAATCGTGGGCGCCTGAGACCTCCTTGCCGTTGACTTCCAGCTTGATCGTTCCGTCCTTGCAGGTCACCCGGTAATGGTTCCACTCGGGCGACGGCTTCGCCCGATGCTCGCTCGGCAGGCATCGCATCCAGCCGGCGGGGTGTGGTCGGTCGGGGACCATCGTGGCACCCCAGATGCCGAAGACGTCGCCGTGGCTGGTGTAATTGGCGGTGTTCTGGCCGTCGAGAATTTGTACCTCGAACGACCGGGTGAACGGGACGCCGATGTCCGGCAGGGCATCGCTCCAGACGAAGAGTCCGGCGTTACCGCCCGGCTTGATGTGCCGCCATTCCAGTTCGAGTACATAGTTTTCATATTGCCGATCGGTCCGCATCACGCCGGTCGGCTTGCCGGTGGAGACGATCATCCCGTCGCGGGCGGAGAAGGTCTCGGGTGCGACGTTCACCGGGACCCATCCCGAGAGGTCGCGGCCGTTGAAGAGCGGGCGGAAGCCGTCCGCATCATCGGCCCGGCACGGAACCACGAAGGTTACCAGAAGGAGCAGCGCGGTGTATCTCATGGAAGCGTATCCAGAATGGGAGAAAAGGCAGGAACCACGAAAAACACGAAGGACACGAAAAGACAAAGGCCAAAATCCCCTTTCTCAACAGGGAACTTGATTTTCCTATTTCCTTTCGTGTCCTTCGTGTTTTTCGTGGTTGCTCTGGGAATTCCTTTGGTGGTCAGGTGAGCGACCAACCCTTGCGGTAGTCGCGGCGGATGAATCGCTCGGCCTCGGGGGCATTGGTCACGCGCATCTTCGCCGCGTCCCACTCGATCTTCTTGCCGGTCCGGTAGGCGACGTTCCCCAGGTGGTTCGCCTCGGTGAGTCGGCCCGAGTACTCGAAGTTGCAGGTCGTCGGAGCGCCGGTCTTGCAGGCGTGGACCCACTCGGCCCAGTGGCCGAGCGACTTCGGAATCCAGGGCTTCGGCGGTGTGAAGCCCTGGAATTCCTTCTCGGGCAGGAGGACGTGTTTGCCGTAGTCGGAGAGCAACATCCCCTTCGACCCGATGAAGAGGACGCCATACTTCCACTTCGGGATGGTGCCGTCGTGCCAGGGTTTGGGCTTTTCCTGACCCTGGTACCAGTGCACCTTGACGGGCGGCATCTCGCCGCGTGGGCCGTACTCGTAGACGGCGCGCATCGAGGCCGGGGCGATCTCGGGGTGTGGCGGCGGGCCGAATGCCTCGACCGTCCTCGGCGCATCGAGCTTCAACGCCCAGAAAGCCAGGTCATTCCAGTGACTGCCGAGGTCGCTCATCGTCCCGTTGCCGAAGTCCCACCATCGATACCACTTTGGCCCGGGGTAATACACGTCGCTAAATTCGCGATAGGGCGCTGGCCCGATCCAGAGGTCCCAATCGAGACCCAGCGGGACCTCGCTGGACATTTTGGGCCTCTCGAGGACGAAGAGCGGGTCGTGGAGTCGCGTCGCATCGGCCTGGGATTGCCGGCCCCAGGCACGATCGACCCAGACGTGCGCCTCGTGAACCGGACCGATGGCGCCTGACTGGACTAACTCAACCACACGTCGGTAGTTGTCTTCGGCGTGGATCTGAGTTCCCATCTGGGTGGCGACCTTCGCTTTGGCCGCCGCCTCGCGGATGATCCGGCACTCGGCGACGTTGTAAGGCGTTCGGCAGATTTTACTTTACCTGCCGTTTGCTTTTCAGCGGCCT
>DAHZZC010000944.1 GCA_027435495.1 Planctomycetales bacterium | reverse complement strand
GGAACCGACGTCCTTGGCCAGGGGCCGGCGATCGTCACCAACGGCCCGCCGGGCGCCGGTAAGGCCGGCATCCAGATGTACAGCACGCCCGCCTACAAGCTGGATCGATTCCGCCTGGACTTCCGCCACATGCAATCGTTCCTCGACGAGGATCCGAACGGCGATCACCCGTACGAGGCACTCCGTCTCCAGACCGAGGCCGCCTATTACACCGACCGCTACTTCCTCTTCGAGTACTACCAGATGCTCTGGGATACCGGCATGGATCAGGAGACCCTGACCTTCGGCTACTACCAGAAAAACAACACCTTTACCGACATCGAGGTCTCGGGCAACCCAATGAACTGGGTCACCCAGACCGAGTGGCTACCGAAGGTCGATTACTACCGGATCAGCGACTCCTTCCTGAACAACCACGTCGTCTATTACCAGCACTCGGGCCTCGACTACGCCACCATCACGACCGACATCATGGTGAACAACCCGAACCTGTTCGCCTACATGCCCTATGACCCGATCTCCAACACCTCGGGAACCTTCTCGTCCGGCCGGTACTGGACCAGCCACGAGATCGACCTCCCGATGAACTTCTTCAATGCGTTCCGGCTCGTACCCTACGTGCAGGGGCAGCTCGCCGCCTGGAACAACCAGCTCGGCGGCGGCCCGATGCTCCAGCAGACCTCTGGCCCAATGGGAAGAGCCTGGGGCGCCGTCGGCACTCGGGCGGAGGCCACGTTCTACAAGCGATACCGTGGGGTCCACAGCGAAATCCTCAACATCCACGGGCTGAACAACAAGATCAGCTTCTTCCTCGACGCTCGCGCCGCGTTTTCCAACGTTTCGCTCAACAGCGTCGCCGTGCAGGATACCCTCGACGACAACACTTATGAGTTCATCCGTCGCTATTTCGCGATGACCAATTTCGTCGGCGGCATCCTCCCCTATCCTTACGACCCCCGATTCTACATCCTGCGCAACATGATCTCGCCGATCACCGGGACGACGGATATCCAGGCCTCGATCGACACCGTGCAACTCGGAGTCCACCAGCGGCTCCAGACCAAGCGCGGGCCGATCGGCAACCGGCGGATTGTGGACTTCATGACCCTCGACGCCACGACCACCTATTATCCCGACGCCCGCCGCGACAATTACGGAACTCCCTGGGGCCTCGCCCAGTACAACTACCAGTGGTACATCGGCGACCGGACGAGCCTCGTCAGCCAGGGTTGGTTTGATTTCTTCAACCTCGTCGGGAGCCAGCCGCTCGTCAATAACCTGACCACCGGATACAACCCCAACGGAATTAATGTGATCACGTCCGGGATCAACCTGATGCGTCCACCACGCTCGAATATCAATATTCTCTATACGATCATCGACACCGGGCCGATCAAGACCTCGGCCCTGAACACCTCGTTCAACTATTGGCTTAGCCCGAAGTGGTATGCTACGTTCGCTAACTCCTACGACTTCGGCGACGGGGTGGACCTCGGTACCATGTTCACCTTCACCCGAATCGGGGCCGATTACCTGACGACGCTCGGCCTCTCGGTGGACCCGCAGCGTCAAAGCTACCAGTTCGCCGTGCAGATC
Organism: Planctomycetales bacterium; assembly: GCA_027435495.1. GTDB lineage: Bacteria > Planctomycetota > Planctomycetia > Isosphaerales > Isosphaeraceae > JAKAUH01. The sequence continues at coordinate 2,242 of DAHZZC010000944.1, read as the reverse complement.
ACGCCGAGAATGAGTCCGGCCTTCCGCATGGGCTCGAACGCGGCGATGAACACGTTCGATACGAGATTCGCCCCGAGTCAGTGAGCGATGATGACCGATCCTTACCTTCGACCCTCGGCGTCTTCTCGGTCCATGGACGACCCCAAGGGACCCCACCTCGGCCCGACCGCGGTTCCCGAACCGGTTCTCTCCGCCGAGGACGAGGCCCGGTTCGCCGACCTGGTCCCGTCCCCCGTCCCGGCCGCACAGGCCGACCGCCGGAACGTCCAGGGGAAACTGGCCGCCGGCATGCGCGGGCTCAAGACCGCCCTCCGCGGCGATTCCAGCTTCTTCGCCCATATCTACCGCGGCACCCTGATCGTGATCGCCGCGGTGATGCTCAACATCGAACTCCGAGGCTGGTGCCTCCTCGTCCTCGGCGCCTGCCTGGTGCTGGTCTCCGAACTGGCCCACAGCGCCGTCGACACGCTCGCGCGGGCTGTGGGCGATCCCGAGGAATTCCGCCTGAAGGCGGCGCGCGAGATCGCGGCGGCGGGCGTTCTGGTCGCCGCGATCGGCTCCGGATTCGTCACGCTCTCGGTTCTCTTGACTCGCTTCGTCGAGCTACTAGGCTGGCGATGGTAGCTCGTAGCTCCGCCCCCGGAGCTTCGTCATGGACTCGACTGGGCCCGGTGAAGCGCCTCGTGCTCGGCCTCGGTGGTCGGCCGCGTATCCAGACCGCGTCGGGTCGTTAGCTCAATCCGGCTCAGGTACTTCACGTTCGCGCACTCATCCAGCTCACCGGTATTGCAGACGGAAGGGTCGCGAACGAGGAATCGGATCGGGCCGCCCTCCTCGATCGTGAGCCGCCCCTCTCCAAGCCGATGGACGACAATCCCCTGCTCGCGGATCGGCCCAAGCGGCACCGAAACGTGGAAGCCGTCGCGATCGGCGTGCAGGGTCACATAATTGGCCTCGGCCTGGACCCCGGCCCGCTCAAGGATCGTCTCGAGAGTGACTCCATCCCCTCGACGCTTCGGGTGGAACCGCGAGACGTCGGCGACCCGGGCCGATTCGGGAAAGGCATCCAGGTCGTCGAAGGTCAGCGCGAGCGGCCGTTCCACCAGCCCGTCGATCGTCAGGACAACGTCCTTGCTCATGCGGTCAATCCTCGGGCGCCTCGCGGACGTTGAACTCGAGCTTCCATCGGCGGTTGTCTCGGGCGCTTCGGCACCAGAGGTCCAGCGTACCGACCTCGGTCACGTGCGCGTGAAGCCGAACGGGGACGACCTCGCCCGCGTTCCCCTCGTCGCTCGGGAGCGATGCCTCAACGGGCGTCATCTCCTCCAGCTCCTCGGGCCCCCATCGTTCCAGGACGGTCCCAACAGGATCCTCCCGGCGGGTTGTCGAGCCGAGGAAGCGGAACTCGGCCGGATGACCGACGATCAGGCCCAGTTCGGGCCCCGGAACGTCGGTTTCGGTCCCTTCCTCCATCCCCATCGGGACCACGCAGAGCGCCTTGATCGGGGGGGCGACGCCAGGGACCGCGGGTGCTGAGGTCTCCAGGCCGATGTAATACGATCGGGGCGCCCCGCCTCGAATCCGGATGCCCCGGCCGCGTCGAACCTGCCCGTAATAGGCGGCACCATGGGCGACCGCAAGGTCGAGGTCGGACGCGTCGAGCTCGGGAACCGGACGGCCGGCCCATTCGGTGAGGACATCAAGGACGCGACGCCGAAGCTCGACCGCCTTGAAGACGCCCCCGTTGAAGAGGACCGCGGAGGGAAAGAGCGTCGATCCGCCCGTCTGAAGCGAACCGGCCTGCTGCCCGAGGAACCGGGCGAGGTGTCGGGTGATGGCCGGGTCCGCCGCGTACGGGAGTCCGATCTCGGTCAGGCCAACCCGACGCCCGCGTCCGGGCATCTCGTTCGGGCCGGTGACCGGCAGGAAACCGTCGAGGATCGTCGCCTGGAGCATCGCCCGGGTCAGCTCGGTCTTGATCGAACCGCCGATCACCTTGGACCCCCGGCCCAGTACCGTCACCGGCGCGGTCTCTTTCTTCGGCTCGGCGAAGAGTGTCTCCTTGGCGACCCGGCATGCATGTCCCAGACCGATCCGCTGCGCGGCGTCGAGCCCTTCCATCCCGCGCGGGATCGTTCCCGCGACGGCATAGGCGAGCGCCAGGTCCATGTTGTCGCCGCCGAGCAAGATATGCTCGCCAACGGCCAGCCGGGTGAGGATCAGGTCGCCGCCCTCGTCGCTC
>DAHZZC010000943.1 GCA_027435495.1 Planctomycetales bacterium | reverse complement strand
ATTGGGGAACGAAGGCGATATCGCGCGAGGGGTGGCCAGCGTTGATCACCAGCGGTGGATCGAACGAACCTGGCTGGCCGGGGAGCCCCTGTCGGTAGAGGATCGACCCGTTTGCATCGACAACCAGGACATCGGGCGTGCCGTCGCCGTTGAAGTCGGCGACCACCGGGTTACCCAGCGGCGGGGCGTCGGCCTGCGCCGGCGCCGAGAAGCTCCCGTCGGGGTTCCTCGTCCGCAGGTACAGAGCGCCGTTCTGAACGCTGACGATCGAGAGGCCCTCGGCCGGTCCGCCCCCGAAATCGCCGGTCACCGGCGCGTTCAGGATCGCGCCAAGGTGATCGGTCTGCGCGGGCTGGAAGATTCCGTTGCCCTCGCCCATCAGGACAGCGATGTCGCCGTTGTAGTCGTCGGAGACGGCCAGGTCGATCCGCCCGTTACCGGTGAAGTCTCCAGCGACCATCGAGACGGCGCGGAACGGGACGGGATAATAGATGGGCGTTCCAAAATTCCCCCGGCCGTCCCCTAGCAAAACGGAGATTGTCCCGTTGTAGTTGACGATCGCCAGGTCGATCTGGCCGTTACCGAAGTTCTGGGCGATGACCTGTTCGGGCTGGACGTACTTCGTGTAGCCGGGAACATGGAGCGACTGCGAGCGGGCTGGCTGGAAGGTGCCGCCACCGATGCCCATCAGGATCGAGAGGGAATCACTTCCCTCGTTGACGACCACAAGGTCGGGTTTCCCGTCGCCGTTGAAGTCGGAGATGTCGATGCCGCCGGGGATTGCCCCGACCGGATAGACGCCGTTCGGGCGGAAGGTGCCGTCGCCATTGCCGGCGAGAACCTCGATCGTGTTGTCGAGTGCGTTCGTGACCACGATGTCCTGGATACCGTTGCCGGCGAGGTCGCCCGCGGCGAAGGCCACGGGATCGTTGCCGACTTGATAGTCGACGGGGGGTTGGAACGACCCGTCGCCGTTTCCCACCAGGATCGCAACGCGGTTGTCGAGCGTATCAAGGACCGCCAGGTCCTCGGGATGGCCTGGTCCGTTGAAGTAACCGGCGAGGATCGCGGAGGGCTCGAAGCCGAGGCTAATGGTGGTCCCGGCCTGGAAGGTGCCGTTGCCATTGCCGAGCAGGATCGAGATCGACATGGTTCCGGCATCGGCGATCGCCAGGTCGGTCTGGCCCTTGCCGTCGAACAGACCGGTCGCCATCGAGAGGATGCCGCGGGTGGTGTTTGCCGACTGGCCGAGCAGGTTGCCGTCACCGTTGCCCAGCAGGATCGAGACGGTGTTGGTGCCGAGGTTGGGGACCGCGAGATCGGTTCGGCCGTCCTGGTTGAAATCGCCCGTGACGATCCCGTAAGGCTCACTACCAACCGGCAAGGTCGCCCCGTCGCGGAACGTCCCGTCACCGTTGCCCGGGAGGATCAGGACGTTGTCGCCGTCGAAGCTCACGACGGCCAGGTCGAGCGAATGGGTGCCGAGGAAGTGGCCGATGGCGATGCCGTGCGGCTGGATTCCGGCGGGGAGGTTCACGGCGGTCGGAAACGTCCCGTTACCCTTCCCCATCAGGATCGAGAGATCGTTGGTACTGGAGTTGGCAACGACGAGATCGGTCTGGCCATTGCCGGCGAGGTCGCCCGAGGCGATCGCGACCGGGTCGCCACCGACCGTGTAATCGACCGGTGAGCCAAAGGTCCCATCGCCGTTCCCTTGCAGGATCGAGACATCGTTGGAACCGCCGTTGACCACGGCCAGGCTGGTCGCCCCTCCGCCGAATTGGCCCGCGAGGATGGCGTCGGCGCCAGAGTTCTCCGGACCGAGCGAATAGGAGACCGGCGCCCGGAAGGTTCCGTCGCCGTTCCCCATCAGGACGAGGACGGCGTTGAGGCCCGTGCAGGTGACCGCGAGGTCAAGGATGCCCGTTCCTGTGAAGGACGATGCGGCGATCGCGGTGGGATTCGCCGGGTGGAGGCTTGTCGTCGGGGTCAGGTCGTAGGTTGGACCTGCCGAGAAGGTTCCGTCGCCGTTACCCATCAGGATCGAGACGCTCGAATCCCCCTGGTTCACGACCGCGAGGTCAATCTTCCCGTTTCCCGAGAAATCACCCGAGGCGATCGCCACTGGCGTTGATCCGACCGGGATTGTCTCGGGAGGCTGGAAGGTGCCGTCGCCGTTACCCATCAGGATCGAAACGGTGTTACTTCGCTCGTTGGCGACGGCGAGGTCGATCCGGCCATTGCCGGCGAAGTCGCCGGTTGTGATCGCGGCCGGCGCGGTCCCGACCGAGATCGGCAGCGAGGGGGGCTCGGACGGGGTGAGGGTAGTCGAGAGGCTGAAAGAGCCGCCGGTCCCCACGCCCGAGACGCGAAGAGCGTACGACCCGGGCGCCAGGTAGGTGTCGATCGCGGCGAGAGGGCCGACGGTCGAGGAGCCGTCGCTTCGCACCAGAACGTTTCCCTGCGCGTCAAGAAGCTCAACGGTCGGGCTGTTCCTCTGGGCGGTGACCGCGGCCGAGAGCGTCCCGCCGGAAGTAACCACGATCGGGTACGAAGTCGCCGGGGCGCCAGGGACCGCGAACGGGACGGCCTCGATCGCCAGGCTCTCCGTGGTTCCGCTGCCGACGAACGTCGCCCCGGCGACCGAGAGGCCCTTCAAACTTAACTGCGGACCGACCGAAAGCGGGTCGGCGGCCAAGAGGACCTCGCCGACCACCGAGATGAGAGGGGCCCCGGTGTAGCCTGGCTGGGTCGTTCCGTCGAGGGTCGTCGGCACGGTCGAGGCTGGCAGTGGACTGGTCAGACCGATGACTTGCGGACCGGTCCCCGGGATGCCGAAGTCGATCGTGTTGGCCGCACCCGGGGTATTGTTGGAGTCGAGGATAGCCTGTCGGAGTGAGCCCGGCCCCGAGTCGTTGGTGTTCGCGACCAGGAAGATCGAGAGGAGCGTTCGATCTTCCATCCATTCCAGGTGCGGCCGGAGCCGCGACGATCGAAGTCCGGGCGCGGGCGGGCCCGCCAGACTTCGGCGGGTGGGGCGGGAGAGTGTCGCGGCGCGATCGGTGTTTTTCATGAAAGCGGTCCAGGGGACGCACATCGTACTGCCAGCCAATCTACGGCGCAAGTCTCAATTCCGGGACGATGGCGGCTTATCCGCGGAACCGCCGTTGGAAGTGGTGGAAGGAGAGGTCGACATCTCCACGACTCCCCTCGCCATGACCCTGCGCCGGATCGCGTCGAAGGCTCGATCGGTCTGGATGATCTTGCGAATCTCGTCGGAGAGGTGCTCCTCGCGAGTCCGATGGATCGAGGCCAGCAGCAGGGCAACAGCACGATCCTGGTATCGATGGGAGAGGCGGACGCTGTCGAAACCGCCGCGGCGGGCCTCGGCGGCGACGACGCGAGCGGCCAGAGCGTAGATCCGGGCCGACTTGATCAGCAATTCCCAGCCCGGATCACCCAGGGAAAGGGCGGCCTCGGCGTCGCCGACGGCCTCGCGGTGCTGGCTGAGCCGGAGCCGGGCCAGGCCACGGCCGACCCTGGCATCGGCGTTACTGGGATCAAGGCGGAGGACGGCTTCGAAGTCGTGCAGGGCCAGGGTCGGGGCATCGGCGACGACGTAGAGCCAGCCCCGGCTCCGGCGGAGTTGAGCGGGATCGCCGCCCATGGCCAGCGCCGTGGTGAAGTCGTCGACGGCGCCGGGGAGATCACGGAGCGACTCTCGGGCGATGGCACGCTGCTCGAAAAGGCCCGCTGTCACCTGGTGCGCCTCGATAAGGGCATCGCACGACCGTAGCACCTCGTCATGGCGCTTCAGTCGAAGGAGGAGGTCGAGCCGGAGGCGGTGGGCGTCGGCATAATTGGGAACGCGAGCGATGGCGGCGTCGCAGGCGGCGAGGGCCTCCAGGAGCCGGTTCTCGCGTCGAAGGATCTCCGCCCGATCGACCTGGTCGCGGGCGACGACCCGGGACTTGTCGCCTTCCAGGCGGATCGAACGGTCGAGGTCGGCCAGGGCCTGGGATCGATCGGCCGGAGTTGCCTCGAGGTCGGCCACGACGGCCTCGGCCCGGCCTCGGTACAGAGCCGCCATCTGGGGCCGACGTTCGATGGCCCGGGAGAACTGCTCGAGTGCCTCGCGGGTCTTCCCCTGGGCGCGACGAACGGCCGCCAGAGTGGCGTAGGCCGGGAATTTTCGCCCGTCGAGGGCGATCGCCTGGAGGAGCGAGCTGGCCGCATCGTCGTAGCGTTTCCGCCGGTAATCCAGAACGGCATGGTTGACGAGGAGGATGTATCGGAGTTCGATGTTGGGTTTGCGGTCGAGGATCTCGGCGGCGCGTCGGAAGTCGGCCTCGGCCATCTCGGCACCGGCTCGGGCGTCCTCGGGCGTCGAGGCCCTCGTCGGCAGGCCCGAGGCGACACCCCGAAGAATGTAGAGCCAGGGGGAGTCTCGCTCGAGGTTGAGGCAGGCGGTAAAGATGGCCCGGGCGGCCTCGGTGTGGCCGAGCTGGAACTCGCAGATGGCCGAGAGGCACCGCGCTCCGAGATGACCCGGCCGATCGTGGAGCGTCGAGGCAAATTGCCCGAGGGCCGCGACGGCATCACCCCGTCGGTAAAGCTCCTGACCGGCCAGATAGCGATCGAACGGGGTCGCGACCTCGCAACGCACGGCCGCCAGATGCTCCCTCTCGGCCCCCTTCGCGTCGCCGGATCGTTCGAGGCAATCGGCCTTCCGTAGGTAATAGGCGCGTGTCGGCTGGGGCCGGAGCGTGGTGGCCTGGGCCAGCCGCCTGAGACCCGACTCGGGCGTCGGTTCGATCTTCGAGAGGACAAGCAAGAGCTCATAACATCCTTCGAGGACCTCGTTTTTCTCCTCCGGCGAGAGGACGTCGGGGATCGGGCCGATCGCCCAGTCGTCGCCCGGCCCTGCCTTACCATAGAGTGCCAGGGCCTCGACGGCCTCACGGCGGGCGGCGACCGGATCGCCGCCAGCCTCCTCCTTGGAGATCGAGAGGGTCTGGAAGAGTGCCAGGTTCAGCCGCTCGCGGAACCGGCCGAGTCGTTCGCGTTCGGCCGAGGCGCGCTCCTGGGCCGACTGGCTCTCCTGGAGATCGGCAAGCCGGCCGTCGAGCTGGCTGAGGGTGGTCTCGAGACGCGCGGCCAGCTCCTGAATCCTCGGGTCGTTCTCCAGACCCTTGAGCCTGGGGAGGAACTCAACGATCCGTCGCCTGGCGTTGGTGATCTGGCTGGCGACGTGGGCCTCGGCCGCGGCTCCCTCCAGACGGGGAGCGTCGGAGAGTGTTGCGGCGATGACGAGACTCCGGGCCAGGCGGGCGTCCATCTCGGCCAGCACGCCGGCGATCAGCCCGCCGGTGAGCAGCACGCCCAGGACAATCGCCGCCGCCGTTACCGGACGCCGTCGCGACCACTTCCAGGCCCGCTCCCAGCCGGCAATCGGCCGGGCTTCGATCGGCTCGCCGTCGAGGTAACGTTTCAGGTCAACCGCGAGGGCACCCGCGCTCGAATACCGCCGTGCCGGGTCTTTTTGAAGACACTTCAGGCAGATCGTCTCCAGGTCGCGTGGGACCTTCGGGACCAGCCGGGAAGGCGAGACCGGGTCATCGTCCAGAACCTGACGCAGGGTCTCCAGGACCGTGGCCGCTCGGTACGGGACGCGACCGACCAGCATCTCGTAGAGAATGGCTCCCAGCGCGTGGACATCGGCCGGTGGCCCGACGTGCCGGGAGTCGCCCCGTGCCTGCTCGGGAGCCATGTAACTTGGCGAGCCCATCACCTGTCCGCTGAGTGTCTGCCCGTCGTCGCCGTCGACTCGCTTCGCCAGTCCGAAGTCGGTGATCTTGGGAACGCCGTCGGCACTGAAGAGGATGTTCGAGGGCTTGAGGTCGCGGTGGATGATTCCCGACTGATGGGCGAACTCGACCGCAAGGGCGATCGAATGGAGCAATTCGGCCGCATTTCGACCCGACTGCGGGTCGCCGGCCAGCCGGTCCTGAAGACTGCCCCCTTCCAGCAACTCCAGAACGACATAAGGGAGCCCGTCGGCTTCGTTGATATCAAAGATCTGAATGATATTGGGATGGTGCAGTCGGGCGACCGACTCGGCCTCGACCCGGAATCGAGCGAACGAGTCGGACCGGGCCTGCGCTCCACCCCGGATCATCTTCAGGGCGACCAGGCGATTGAGCCCCCGGTGCCTTGCCCGGTAGACCACGCCCATCCCGCCCTCGCCCAGCCGGTTGAGGATCTCGTAACCGGGGACCGTCGGGCCTCGGATCGCCAGACCCGGAGCCATCTCTGGCTGAATGGTCGCGAAAGGATCGTTCGGCGGCGAACCCGTCGCCTCGGCGTCGGAGATCGTCGCGCCCTCGGCTGCCGCGGTCGGGAAGTCGACAACGGCGAGGGTCGAGTGCGGATCGGTGAAGCGATCGTCCATGATCGCCACGGTCTTTCGGGAATCGTCGGGCGCCGACGGATCAACGGAGGAGTCAAGAAGTGTTTTGGTCCCGATTCCTTCGATGGTCCCGGAAGGATTTAGGGACGGCATCGGTGCGGGAGTCGGTACAATCCCATCACCGAAATCCATCTCGATTGTGCCGGAAAGATCTTCCACCCGGGCGTCCGCCGCCCTCTCGGCCACCTCGATCGTTCGGCGAGGGTCGTCGGCCAGGGTAACAGCGACTTCCACCGCAGGGACGTCCGATGGATCATCCATGAAACAGGCGATCGTCTCGGCGTTCTCCGATCGGTTCACGGATGTCACGGAGCGTCTGAGCCGGTCGACGAGCGTCTGGCAGGCGGGACAATGCTCGACGTGGGCGAGGATCTTCGCCTCGTCCGCCGACTCGAGCTCGCCTTGAACGAGGCGCCAGAGGTCGCCCTCGCCTGGACACGCTCTCATGGAGTCAATCCTCGAAGTCGTTCGACCGTTTGCACCGTCGTCGCCTGATACAATCAGAAGATACCCAAAAACCTCTCGTAACCGCCCACGGAATTCTTCCGAACGGGACAGGTTCCCGTAAAGACGGGTTGGGATGGGAGGATCAAGCCCCGCGTCGGGCCATGTTTTGAAGGATCTCCAGGCCCCGATGCAGTGTGGTGTCGTCCACGGCATACGAGATTCGGAAGTGAGTATCGTACTGTGAGAAGACATTCCCTGGAATGATGAGGAGGTTGTGTCGGATGGCCTCGGCGGCGAATTCCGAGGCCGTGCCCCAGGGAGCGCGGGGGAAGGCGTAGAAGGCACCCTCGGGCGTGGCGAGGTCGAAGTCGTCGCGGAGGGCTGCGACGACGGCGTCTCGCTTGCGACGGTAGGCGTCGACCTGGGAGGTGAGGTCGAGGTCGAGCGCGACGATTCCGGCGTGCTGGGCCATGCTTGGGGCACAGACGAAGCTGAACTGCTGGAGCTTGGCCATTTCCTGGATGAGGCGGGAGGGGCCGTGTGCGTACCCGAGCCGCCAACCGGTCATGCCGTACGCCTTGCTGTAGCCATCCACGACCAGGACATCCTCATTCCATGAGGCGGGCGAGGCGAACGGCTGGTCGTAGCAGAACGACCGATAGACCTCGTCGCTGATGAGCAGGATATCCCGGCGCCGACAGAGCTCGGCGAGGGCCCGGATTTCGGCTTCCGAGGCGACGATCCCGGTTGGGTTATTCGGGGAGTTGAGGACGACGCACCTGGTCCGGGGTGTGATGGCGGCCTCGACCCTGGCCGCGTTGGGGCGGAAGTCGGGGTAGGTATCCACCGCGACGGAGACACCGCCGGCGAGGGTCGCCAGGTGTCGGTACATTCCGAAATAGGGGTCGAGGACGATGATCTCGTCGCCCGGGTTGACGACCGAGCAGATCCCCAGGAGCAATCCTCCGGAGGTTCCCGCGGTGATGAGAACCTCGCGATCGGAGTGGCCGAAGCGGGTATCGAGGTCGGCCTGGATTTTGGCCCGGAGTTCGGCGAGGCCCTGAGTCACGGTGTAGGCATTGTGGCCGGCCTCGATGGCGGCGATGGCTGCCGCCTTCGCCGGGGCAGGGACGTCGAAATCGGGTAGGCCGATCGAGAGGTTGATCGGGTCCTTCATCGACTTCGCCATCTCGAACGCCTTCCGGATTCCGGAGGCGTCGATGTGCTTCATCCTCTCGGCGATCCAGGCGTCGTTCACGGTCGGTTCTCGCGTTGGATCAGGGCCATGGGGCCGATCAGTAGTTGAGGAGGCTAAGAACCTCGGTCGGCTCGAGCTTGGACCGGCCACCGAGGAAACTCAGCTCGATGACAAAGGCGCAGGCGACGACCTCGGCACCGGTGGACTGGACGAGATCGCGGCAGGCCCGCATCGTTCCACCGGTGGCGAGGACGTCGTCGATCAGGAGAACCCGGCGGCCGGGGCCGAAGGCGTCGGTGTGGACTTCCAGGCGATCGCGGCCGTATTCGAGGTCATATTCGAGGGCGATGGTTGCATAGGGGAGCTTGCCGGGCTTCCGAATCGGGACGAAACCGGCGCCGAGGCGTAGGGCGAGTGGGGCGCCGAAGATGAAGCCGCGAGCCTCGGCCGCGGCGATGGATTCGATGCCCCGGCCGGCGAAGGCGGATTCCAGGGCGTCGATCGCGGCGCCGAAGGCGGCCGGCGACGAGAGCATCGGCGTGATGTCCTTGAACCGAATCCCGGGCTTGGGGAAGTCGGGGATATCGCGGATGAACTGGCCGATGTCGATGGGGTTGGGGCCCGGCATGGGTCGGTTCGCTCCGGTGCTCGTCACGTTAGGTGCGGGGCTCAGTGGGATTCCGGCTTCGGTCGCTTCGATACCATCGACTATGGAGGATGATCGCAAGGTTGTCCAGGCGCGGGCGAGGCCCCTCGGGTGGGGCCTCGCCGGATCGTCGGGGTTTACTGGCCGCCGCCAGCGGTCGGAGCAGGAGCCGGTGTGGTCGGCGTGGCGCTCGGGGCCGACTTGGAAGCGGACGGCTTCTCCACGGGCTTGAGCGGTCGGAACTGCTGGTCGGCGACCTCGGGGGCCAGGGCCGCGGGTCGGGCCATCTGAGCCGGAACCCGGCCGGTTGGGGCCGGGGTTTGGGCCGCCTTGGCGGAAGCCGCGTCGGCGGAGTCCTTGTTTCCCATCAGCCGCACGTCGCGGTCGACGCGGTGATCGGGGTGGGTGTCCTCGTTCGCCATCTTGATCGAGCCGGTGAGGCGGTTCTCGATCTCGGCTTCCTTGATCAGGTTTTCGAAGAGCTTTTCCATCTGCTCCTTGAGCTTGACGTCGTAGAGCATGTCGCGGAGGTGCGTGAGGACCGCCTCATCCTTGGGATTGACCTTGGTGTCGGCCGGTTCGAGCCCCTCGCGGCGAAGGATGATGTAGGACGATTCGCCCATCTGGATCACGCCGGTGATATCGCCATCCTTGGGCTTGTGGCTGGGATCCTTGTCCTTCGGATCGCCGTCGACCAGGTCGCGGAAGGCGCCGTCGCTCACGGTGCGCGGGTAGGAGTGGCGGGTGATCGGCTCGGCGAGCAGGCCGCCGAGGGCCTTGCTGCCGGGATCCATCGACTGCTCCTTGGCCATCACCTCGAAGCCGCCCGGGTTGAGCCGCAACTGCTCCCAGATGGCGAACGCCTTCTGGGAGCTATTCACCATGATCATCCGGACGCGGAGCTTCTCGCCAAACTGGGACTCGAAGGCCTCTCGCATGTCGTTCGGCGTGACCTGGACCCGCGACCGGCAGAGCTTCTGCATGGCGATGGCCGGGTAGACGATCTCTCGGGCGTACTGTGAGGGGCTGATCCCGCGCTCCTTGTCGAGGGTGCGGAGCCAGGTGCTCCGGTCGAGGCCGAACCGCTGGGCGATGCTATTGATCTCGTCGTCGATCTCGGCGGCGGTGATCGACATCTTGGCCCGGGTCATCGCCTGCTCGATGAGCACCCGGCTAATCATGGTGTCGAGGACCCTCTTTCCCTCCTTGGCGACGCACTCGTCGGCAAGCTGCTGCCGGGTGATCGACTGGCCGTTGACCACGGCGATCGGGTCGGAAGGGTTGACCGGGATGGTGACCTGCTTGACGCCCGGGACGTCGGAGAAGGCTGACCTCAGATCGACCGTCTTGGGTCGGCCCGGAGTGCGCTGGCCGCCAGCCTGGGGAGCCGGAAACCGGTTACCAATCGGCTGCTGCGCCCCAGCGGGGGGCGGGGTCGTCATCGAGATCGTCAGGGCAGCCAGCCCGATCCCCAGCAGCCGGCCGCGACCGCCTTGCCATGCGTTCTTCACGACTCGCCTCCCAAATCCGTTTGGTCCTGGACGTGATTCCTTCAAGTTTCGAAGGCATTGGGCCGAGACTCTAGGCCCTGGACCGCGATCGGTCAAGGCGGAATCACGGATCACGCGGACCGCGCGGTCAGCAGGGGAAGAGGGGAGGAAATCCGGGATGCGGTGGGTTATTCTGGGGACCTCTCCCCGGAATGCCGCCCGGTGGATGGCCCGGCCAACTCCATACCTGCTCCGGAACCTTCGGTGAACCTCATGAGGATAGCAACCCGAATTGGCTGGATCGCCCTGGCGGGAGCCGTGGTCGGGACGTTGACCGGTCCGGCCCTCGGTCAGCGGGCCGAGGTCTTCGCTCGACACGGGGTCGTGGCGCAGGAGGGGAACGCCGCTGAGGCGGGCCGTGAGGCCCTCCGGGCCGGCGGGAACGCCGTCGACGCGGCGGTCGCCACCGCCTTCGCCCTGGCCGTCACGCTCCCCGAGGCTGGTAACATCGGCGGCGGCGGCTTCCTGGTCGCCTATCTTCCCGACCGGAAGGAAGTGGTGAGCGTCGACTTCCGCGAGCTGGCCCCGCGGTCGTCCAAGGTAACGATGTACCTCGGCGCTGACGGCCGGCCGAAGCCCCGTTATCGAACGGGTGCCTGGGCGTCGGGCGTTCCGGGAACGGTCCGCGGCCTCGCGGCCGCGCACGCTCGATGGGGCAAGCGACCCTGGAACGAACTGATCCGCCCCGCGATCCGGCTTGCCCGCGAGGGGTTCGTCATCACCGCCGACCTCGCCCAGGGGCTGAACAGCCAGCTTGGCCCGATCGCCAAGGAAGGCAAGCCAACCTCCCGATCCCGCAATGACTTCGGCCGGATGGGCGACTATCCGGAATCGGTTGCCGCGTTGGGCAAGGCCGACGGATCGCCCTGGCACGCGGGCGACCGGCTCGTCCAGCCCGACCTGGCCGCGACCCTCCAGAGGATCGCCGAGCAGGGCCCCGACGAGTTCTACACCGGGCGGACCGCCGATCTGATCGCGACCTACATGGAGGAGCATGGCGGGTACATCACGCGGGACGACCTGAAGGGATATGAGGCGAAGGTTCGGCCGCCGGTCCACACCACGTTCCGAGGGTTCGACGTCTACGGTGCCGGGCCGGCGAGCTCGGGCGGCGTGACGCTCGGACTGATGCTTAACATCCTCGAACACTTCGATCTGAAGGCCGACGGGCGAGAGTCGCCCCGGACGCTGCACCGGGTCGCCGAGGCGATGCGGCCGGCCTACTTCGTCCGGGCGACCCGGCTTGGCGACCCCGATTTCGTGGAAGTCCCAGTCGGCGAGCTGACCTCGCGAGCGTTCGCCGACGGACTGGCCCGGACGATCGGCGATCGTGCGACCCCGAGCGCTGAGCTGGCTGACTTCCCGATCCTGCCGGCCGAGGGCGACCACACAACGCACTTCTCGACGATCGACGAACGGGGCGGGGCCGTGGCGATGACCTACACGCTGGAGGACTCGTACGGGGCGAAGTGCGTCGTCGAGGGGGCCGGGTTTCTGCTCAACAACGAGATGGGCGACTTCAACCTGCGTCCCGGACACACCGACGTCCGGGGCTGGATCGGGACTCCTGCCAATCAGGTGGCCCCCGGGAAGCGGATGCTCAGCTCGCAGACACCGACCCTCGTGCTGAAGGACGGGCGGGTCCGGATCGTCACCGGCTCGCCAGGGGGTCGGACGATCCCCAACACGACGCTCTGGGTGGTGCTGAACCTGGTCGAGTTTGGGCTGGATCCGGCCTCGGCGGTGGCGGCGGCCCGGACGCATCACCAGTGGTTCCCCGACGCGATGAGCCTGGAAGGGCACGACTGGCCGAAGGCGACGCTTGAGGCTCTTTCCTCGATGGGACACCGGCTTCAGACGATCGATCGGCAGGGGAACGCCAACACGATCGTGGTCGAGCCGGCCAATGCGGGGCACCCCGCTCGCATCCACGGTGTACCCGATCCAAGGCGATCGACCACCCGAGCCGCGGGCGACTAACCGTCGCGGTCGGAGAAAAATGCGCGACCGGTGCCACAAGATCGGGAGTGCGACGTATATCCCTTCAGGACGAGAGAGCGAGAGGCTCCGACGTTCTCCGGGAAACCTCGCCCGCTTCGAGGCGGCCCGATTCCCCAGGAGGTTCACACCATGAGAAATCCGGCCCATTCTGAGAGCCCGACGGTCCTGCTCCGGGTGAGTGACGGGACCTTTCACATGCACCGATCGTTCAACGATTTCTCGCAGGCCACCCGGAGCGCCGAGGCCTATGCCGGAGCGGGTTTCCACGTGGCAATGATCTCGGCGACGGGCCGGTTCCTGCTCCAGTTTGAGCCTCGCCGCCACCGGATCGCCGTCTGATCCGTGGAGCGATCGACCCTCGAAAAAGGGGGTTCGGGCGGACGTTCCCCCCAAAAACCCGGGATTTTGGGGCAAAAATCGTGATTGTTGCCTGGTTTTGCTGGATGTTTCCGGCATAATCGTCGAAAACGATGGACAAGAGCCTCGGTCGCCGACCGCGGGATGGCGCGATCGACCGGTTCGTTCCAGGCGAAGCAACGATCTCACAGGAGGGTCATGGCCCATGGCCAAGAAAGCCGCACCCAAGGCCGCCGAGGCGAAGGCAGCCCCCGCCCCGAAGGCGGCCGCCGCCGAGAAAAAGGTGAAGCCGCGCACGAAGGCGGAGCTGTACGCGAAGCTGGCGGAGACGAGCGGCCTGTCGAAGAAGCAGGTTGCCACGGTGTTCGAGCAACTGGCCGAGGTGATCAAGGCCGACCTGAGCAAGAAGGGCCCGGGGCAGTTCGTGGTGCCGGGACTGATCAAGCTGAAGGTCGCGATCAAGCCGGCGACGAAGGCCGGGATGAAGAAGAACCCGTTCACCGGCGAGATGCAGCAACAGCCGGCCAAGCCGGCGAGCCGGACCGTCCGGGCCCGCCCGCTGAAGGCCCTCAAGGACATGGTCGTCTGAAGCTCGACCCCGAGCGGACGGGCCGATCGGGTCCCTGGACGCACCGCGACCGCCGAGATCGGGCGCAGCCGCCTGAACCGGCCGTCGTGGTGCGTCGGCGTTTCGGTCCCAGTTGTGGCAGGACGTTGCCTCACTGGACGACCATCTCCCAGTGGAACCCGGCGGTCCGACCGTCGAGGACGAGGACGACTCCCTCGCCGGCCGGCAGGGCTTCGAGCGAGACCTCCTTTACGCGACGGCCGGAGGGGTCGAGGGCGTAGGCGTGGATCGTTCCCTTGCGGTGCCAGGTGATTCGGGCCCGGACTGGTTCCTGGAGGAAAGGCGGGCGGCCGGGATCGGCCACGGCGAGCTTCCATGAATCGACCCACTTGAACCCGGTCGGCTCGACGCGCCCGACCGCCGTGACGAGAAGACGCTTCGCCTCGGCGATCGGCTCGGGCCCGATCGAGGTCGCGGCGAGGACGGCGTAGTCGTTCTCGGTGGCGAACTCCATCCGGCCGATCCGGGTCGGGTCGCCATCCGACCAGCCGGCGACCGCCTGGGTGAACGGCAGATCGACCACGAGCCGCCCATGGGCCGGGTCCCAGCCCGGGACCGATCCACGCCCGCCTCGCGAGGAGTGGCGAACACTGCCGGCCTGGCCCTTCGACGAGTGCCCCCGGTGGTAAATTGAGGCCGCGTGCGGGAGCATCGCCAGAACGTGTGGGCTCCCGTTGAGGACCTGTGGGAAGGAGAAGACGTCGTCGCCCCCAACCTGGCCGACGGGGCCGTCGCCCCATGTCTTCGGGTAGAGGAAGACGCCTCGGCGGACGATCGCGTCCCAGTCCTGGGTGGCGGCCGTCTGGACGCCGAGGAGGAAGTCGCCGGCCTCGGTGGGGGACGACCAGGCCCCCATCGAGTAGTTGCACCATTGCCCGGCGACATAGGGACGGTCATGCTTCCGCTTCTTCTCGGCCAGGGCGATCAGACCGCCGTCTCGGCTCCAGAGCATCGCCCGGTACTCGGGTGAGGTCCAGTCGGCTGAGGGGAACCAGTAGAGGCGGTCGTCGATAAGGTCGAGGCCCTCGGCGGCCTGCGCCTGGGCATACTCGCGCTCCCTGCGCCAGTGCGACCCTCCGGCGATCGGGGCCCGGACTCCGGCGAGTCGGAGCTCCTCGGCCATCTGGCGGGCGTGCTCGGCCTCGGCCCACTCCCAGAGCCGCTTCCCCGAGGCCCCCGCCGGAGCCTTCGACCCTCGCTCGCGGAGGGCCTTCGCGTACGATGAGGGGAGGGCCTCCGGACGATCGATCTGGTCGAAGAGCGAGATCTCGCCGTCGAGCGTGACCCAGGCCAGCGCAGGGTCCTCGCGGAGGGCCAGACCGGTCTCAGGATTGAGGTGGTCGAGCAGGGCCCGAGCGGCCGCCATCGAGAGCTTGCGGAGGGTCGGATCGATGATCGCGGCCGGACCGCCGCCGTCGGGAAGCAGGCCCGGCGCCTCGACCCCGTCGCCCACCCGGTATCGCCGTCCCGACTGGAGCTCGAGCGCCACGTAGATCCCCCGCGACTTCAGGGCGGCGATCGCGTGGTCGAGATGGGCGAGGGCCTCGGAGTCGAGGGCCTTTGTGTCGTCTCGGGCGTCGTCGAAGAGGCTCCGGCCAGGCCCGAGAGGCAGGTCGAGGTCGCCGAGCCGGACGAGATTGATCCCGGACCGCACCAGCCGATCGGCGATCGCGTCGGCCCGATCGGGTTCGAGAAAGGCGGTCTGGGGCAGATAGCTCACGCCGAAGAACCGGGCACGGGTCCCCCCGCCGAAGGTCAGCCGACCGTTCTTCACCGCGACGGCTCCTTCCCGACCCGCCGGCTTCGGTACGAGGAAGGAGACATCAAGCGCACCGCCGGGGGCCAGCTCGGAGGCGGTCGGAACGGTCAACCAGGCATCGGTGGCATCGGTTGTGTGGTAGGGGACCCAGGCGTTTTCCTGGGCGTTGCCGACGGGCGTGATCTGCACGTCGTCGATCCGGATCGAGCCCGAGGAATCCTCCTTGTTGATCTGAAAGATGGCCCGAACGGCTCCCGGCGGAACGGCGACCTGCTGACGCGATTCTTGCCAGGAAGAGCTTCCCGACCAGGTCAGGATCGGCTGGCCCGAGGGGCCGACCGGCCGGCCGAACCGATCGAGGAAGAAGATCATCGCGAAGGTCGAGTCGGCCCCGCGAAGGCCCGAGCATTGCGCCCAGACCGAGACCTCCAGTGCGTTAAAGCGATCGACCGGGAGCCCGAGTCCGGCGATGGCCATTGAGCGTCCGCGAGAGAGGTCGAGGGCGGCCGGAGAGTCGTGGCCGGGGCAGGTCCGGTGGGCCTCCTTGACCGTCCAGGAGGTGGGCTTCGGGTCGCCCAGCTCGAAGTCTCCGTTGACGATCAGGTTGGCCGTTGCGAATCCACCGATGGGGACCGGCTCGACGGTCATCCCATCGACATCGAGCAGGCCGGTACCGCCCATCAGGCCGGTCGAGAGGATCGCGTCACGCGAGTCGGGGGGGACCGGGATTCGCTTGACGACGCGAGTCCACCGGCTACCGACGGTGTGTGTCCAGGGCCCGAGCATCCCCCGGGAGAGGGGCCTGAGCTCATCATCGTAGAACTGGATCAGAAGCGAGGGCTCGGTTCCGCTACGGTCGCCGATGCGGCCGTCCGCGAGTCGAACCCAGAGGCCCAGGAGGATCGCCTCATACTTCCGACCGTCGACGCCAAAAGCCCGGCTGATCCGTGCCGGCCGGCCGGCGGCCTTCGCCCGGAAGCGGAAGTAATGCGGCCCGACGAACCCGCCCTCCGACATCCATTCGACGTCGCGCGCGTTGTACCAGGCGTCGGGGACGCCGTCCTTGTTGGCGTCGGTCTCCAGGTCGTCAAGCGGGGGCGGACCGGGCCGCTCGACCAGCTCGTCCTGGCCAATCGCCCGACCGGCCATCGCCGGACCCAGGCCCATGATCAGGGCCATCGCCGCGCCCTGAAGCAACCGCCCCCACCGCCGACGCTTGCAATCCACGGCTTCCCTCCCCTCGACAGGCCGGCGGCTGAGCCGGCCGAATGCCCTGGTTCAATCTCCCCAACACTCAACGATCGCCCGACTTGCGCTTCTCCGCCGCCTCACGCTGGGCGCGGCCGGTCATCGGGACGAAGAGCGTCGGCTTGACCGCCTTCAGCTTCACCTCGCCGTTATGCTTGTCTCCAACGTACACCACCTGGTTGAACCGGGCCCCGATCGGGATCACGATCCGTCCCCCTTCCCGAAGCTGGTCGATCAGCGGACGCGGAACCAGCTCGGGTGCGCAGGTCACGATCACGGCGTCGAAGGGAGCGGCATCGGGCCATCCCTCGTATCCGTCGCCGACACGCGTGTGAATGTTCGCATATCCTAGCTCCTTGTGGAGCTTCGCGGCACGCTCGCCCAGCGGTGCATGGATCTCGACCGAGTAGACTTCCTTGACGATCCGGGAGAGGATCGCCGACTGATAGCCAGACCCGGTCCCAACCTCATAAATTCTGTCGGTGGGCTTCGGATTCAGAAGTTCGGTCATGAAGGCGACATCGTAGGGGGGCGTGATGGTCTGGGCCTCGCCGATCGGGATCGATTCATCGTCGTAGGCGAGGCGGCGGGCCTCGGGCGGGACGAAGAGGTGGCGAGGGACCGTCCGGAAGGCATCCAGCACCCGCTTGTTCTTGATCCCCCGCTCGACCAGGTGAAGCTGGACC
>DAHZZC010000942.1 GCA_027435495.1 Planctomycetales bacterium | reverse complement strand
GACCAACGCGTTCAGCGGGGCCTTTCCGTCGTATTCGATCTGCGTCAAGATCTCCGCGATCACGGACTGGACGTCGAACACCATCGCCTTCAGCGAGGTGGTGCGGGGCACGGGAGCCTATGCCGGCGGCTTCGACGGGATGAATCCGTCGTCGTCCTTCGCCAATTCCAGAGCCAATGCGTCGGGTGCCGGCGGCAAGACGGCGAGCCCACAAGTGGATTACATGAACTGCCTGAGCACCGGCGGAATCACGCCGACCAACGTCCTCTGCGCCACCTGCGGCGACTGGCCGATCGGCGCCTCGTGGTGGTGGGGCCGATCCGGACAGACCCGCTACAACCACGTGATGCCGCCGAACACCTGGAACTGCGCCTTCGGCAGCGATAACGGCGACAGCGACGACGACGCCATCACCGCCAGCAGTCGGCATCCCGGGGGCGTCAATTCGGCGTTCTGCGACGGCTCGGTCCACTTCCTCAAGAACTCGATCAGTCCGAACACCTGGTGGGCCCTGAGCAGCATCGGAGGCAATGAGGTCCTCAGCGCCGACTCCTACTGATCAAGGACGCCGTTTGCCCAGGCCGGTCCGCTTGCAGGAAAGGTCCTTGATGCGACTGATACCGATTTCCAGGGGATCGGCCTGACGCCTGGAGTGACGCGAAGATCGCCGGCTGGAGCCGGCTCCTACAGCCGATCCAATTCCCTCCCAGGCAACCGTCTGGCGAAAATCGCCGGCTGGAGCCGGCTCCTAAATAAGTTCGCCTCGGCCGAAGCCAAGGGTTTCACGCCGATCAACGGCTGGAGCCGGCTAACAGGGGGCGACCGATCGGGCACCAGCAGCAAGCGCCTGACCTGGGCTAGGTTCGAGCGTAGCGGGACACGACCCGACTTGCCGAGGCGGCGGGACGTCTAAAATGAGAGCGGGAGTCGCTTCCGGCACACTCCCTACGCTCAGGTGTGACTTCCAACGGATCATTGGTCGCGGTCGAGGCTCGCCCTTACGGGGCGTTCTGCGATCCGAGCCCCGGATTGATCCCTCGTCGGTCACACCCCTCAACCCGACGCCCGAGGAGGTCCGACCAATGCCCGACCGACCAGTACGCGTGCTGATCACCGGAGGGAGCCGCGGCCTCGGCCGGGCGATCGCCGAGCACCTGGCGGCCGAAGGGGTCTCGGTCGGACTCGTCGCCCGCGACGCCGAGGCCCTCCGCGAGGCGACCGACACCATCCTCGACGCCGGCGGGACCGTCTTCGCCGCCTCGGCCGACGTCCGCGACGAGGCCGCCCTCGAATCGGCCGTCAGCCGCCTTGCCGACCGGCTCGGCGGGCTCGACGCCCTCGTCTGCGCCGCCGGACAGCTCCGAGGGATCGGGCCAATGGCGGTTCGCGAGCCCGGAGACTGGTGGGACGACGTCGAGATCGCGTTGAAGGGCGCCCATCAGGCAATTCGATCGAGCCTGCCGAGGCTCCGAGAGTCGGGCCGGGCGTCGATCTCGGTGCTGGTCGGACCCGGTCATGAGGGCCCCTTGCCCTTCGCCAGCGGATACGGATGCGCCCAGGCGGCGCTCGTCCGGCTGGTCGAATCGCTCGGCCAGGAACTTCGATCCGAGGGCGTCCCCGTCTACGCGATCAACCCGGGGCTGGTGCCGACGGGCGTCGTCCGCGGCCTGATCGACACCCCAGAAGGCCGTCGCTGGCTCCCACGCTTCAACGAGGCGTTTGCCGAGGGGAAGGAAGTCGACTCGACGTTCGCCGCCGGGATGGTCGCCTGGCTCATCGATCGTCGCCCCGTCGAACTGAACGGGCGCATCGTCACGGCCCTGCTCAATCCGGCCGTTCTCGAGACCCGGTTGAACGCGATCGCCGAGGGAGATCGCCACGTTCTCCGGCTCCGATGACCAACCGACCTGCCCTGCCCATTGACCGGCGTCCACCGCGAGAATTAAACTTTTGAGCGATGGGAATGCAGACCTGACAGGTTCTGCCAAAACGGGAACAGGCACCTGGCCGACTCGGAGCCAGTCCCCGTTTTTGGCAGAGCTTCCCGGAAAACCCCGACGGACGACGAGGGTATTCATGAG
The DNA here is from genome assembly GCA_027435495.1 of Planctomycetales bacterium. Lineage (GTDB taxonomy): Bacteria > Planctomycetota > Planctomycetia > Isosphaerales > Isosphaeraceae > JAKAUH01. The sequence continues at coordinate 5,060 of DAHZZC010000942.1, read as the reverse complement.
CTACGGCGAGGAGGATGACGGCGGCGCCGAGGTCGAACTGGAAACGATGCACGGCCGAAGCTGGCCGTCAGTCACTCAGTTCTCAGTCTTCCTTGAGAACCGCGTCGGACAGTTGCTGGAGGTCTACCGGGCCTTCCAGGGATCAAAGGTCCGGATCGTCGGGCTGACGATCTCGGATTCGGCCGATTGCTCGATCCTACGCCTCCTGTTGAGCCACTCCGAGCAGGGCCGTGAGATCCTCACGAATAACAAGCACGCCTTTGCCGAGAACGAGCTCCTGGTCGTCGAACTGCCGACCGGTCCGCATTCGCTCTCCGATATGTGCGTCGCTCTCTTGCGTGCCGAGATTAACATCCACTATGCCTATCCGCTGCTGGTCCACCCGCATAACCGCGCGGCGGTCGCGATCCACGTGGACAACATGGAGCAGTCCAGCGTCGTGCTGCACAACATGGGATTCGACCTTCTTTGTGAGGCCGATCTGGCGTCGTGAGTACGAGGACTTCCAGGTATCGGCCGGATGATCGCGGGAGCCAGCAATCCGTTCCTACCACGAGCGATCGCCATCCCAATCGGGAGCCAGCAATCCGTTCCTACCACGAGCGATCGCCATCCCGATCGGGAGCTGGAGCTCCCTCCTACAAAATGTCGGAGGATCGGCGGCACGATCGGGGTCGCCGAACACGGAATCCCGAAGATGAATGATGAGCTTGCGGCGAAACTGGCCTGGACCGAGCCCGATCCCGACGAGCCAGCGCTTGAGGCCGCCGTCGCCGAACTCGCCGCGATCGACGGTGACGAGGCTGACCGCGACGAATGGCCCGCCCGCCTCTGGGCGATCGCCGATCGGATCGGGGCGCCGAGGTGGACGTTGCCGGTGGTCCTCGGCGGCCGGAATGATCCCCGGCCCGTGCTGGTCCAGCGACACGCCCGACTCGCCGCCGGGAGCCTCACCGCCGCCTTCATTCTCTCGCAGCACGAGGCCGGACTCCGTCGGCTGATGGCCGCCATCGACCGACCGATCGCCGCACACTGGCTCCAGACCGTCGCCCAGGATCAGGCCGTCGCGACCGTCGGCATCTCGCACCTGACAACCTCGAAGCGCCTCGGCTCCCAGGCGATCCGGATCAGTCGGGTCGGCGACGGCCGGTATCGGCTGGATGGGATGATGCCGTGGGTCACGGCCGCGCCCCGGGCCGACGTCGTCGTCACCGGCGGATCGCTCGACGACGGCCGGCAGGCCCTCATCGCCCTGCCGACCAGGGCCCCGGGGATTACGGTTCACCCACCGTTCCCACTCGCGGCGTTGCAGGCGTCGTGTACCTCCGAGATCGCCCTCGAAGGCGTGGAGGTGACCGAGGCCGAGATCCTGGCCGGACCGGGCCTCGACGTGCTGGCGCATCCCGGAGCGGTCGGGACAGGCGGGCTCGAAACCTCCGCCCTGGCGCTCGGTCAGGCCCGCGCGGCACTCTCGGCACTGGTCGAACTGTCTCCCACCCGCGACGACCTCGGCGAGCCGCTCGAAGCGCTTTGCGAGACCTGGCGTATGACCTGGGCGTCGCTGATGTCACAGGCGAGGGGCGAGCCCAACGCGCCGCAATCCGGCGCGATCCGGACGCAGGCCAACGCGATCGTCCTCCGGGCCACCCAGTCGTATCTAACCGCGCGCAAGGGGACCGGATTCCTTCTCACGGAATCGGCCCAGCGATGGGCCCGTCAGGCGCTGTTCTTCCTCGTCTGGTCGTGCCCGACGCCGATTGCCAACGCCGCCATACGCGACCTCGCCGGGCTCTGCCCCGCGTCGTCCTGATCGGACGGGCGGGCTCAGTTCGGGCTCTCGCCGGGCAGAAGGCAACGTTCCGGCACCCGGTCGATCCGGACCACCTGAAACCCGCTTGCCATGAGTTGATTCAGCAGGACCCGCCGCGCCCCCAGTTCGTTGTACCCTCGGGCGCCCTTGTAAAGAACCACCTTCTCGGCAACGCCACGAAACGCGACCTTCACCGTCACGTCGAAGAAATACATGCGCATGGCTGACCCTGCTCCGTCGGTAAGCCGATGAATCGCGTAGATCCCTCGCCCAGTCGGGCCTCTTCGTCCCGCTGACGCCGACGCCTCACTCCAGCCCCATCATCGGACCGGCTTTCTGTCGCTTCGAGTCATCTTGCGCGCCTCGACAGACCACGTCAAGGGTTGCGTGGTCGTTAATCCCGAGAGAATCGACAGAGCGACTCCACGTAGCCCATGCTGCCGTCGTTGGCCCAGCCGTCGAGTTGCGCGGCGTCCTTGAGTTGCTGGCCCCGGCGCCGGTCGACGGCGAGGAACGCCGAGTTCAGTTCAGGAAGAGAACTGAGGTCGCCCCAGAGCTTTTCGAACTGTGCGACCGGGTAAACGTCCTCCTGTCCGTGGCCCCACCGACGCTTCACGTCCTTGATGGTGACGTAGGTGGGTACCCGCGCGGCCATGTTCCGGACCGCCGCGGCCACCTTATCCGGATCGCGCCTGAGGTCGTTCCGGACGAGGCCGAAGGCCTGCAGGAGGCCATCGACGTTCACCCAGGTCGTCAGTGTGTTGTAATAGCGAAGCTTGAACTCGGTGTCCTCGCGCGGCTGGGCCAGGCCTTCCAGCAGGCGGAGCCGGCCGCCGACCTTCGCGAGGCCGCCGCCCCGGTCCTCGATCCGCCTGGGGATCACCTCGAAACCGAGCGGGGCGCCTGATTCAATCGCCGTCCCCAGGATTCCCGGCTCGATCGTGGCGCCCAGTGTGTCGATGTTGTGGACCATCAGCCAGGAGAGCCTCGGGAAGTCGTCGAGAATCCGGGCGAGGACGCCGTTGCGCAGGAGGTTTGGCACCTCGTAGAAGTGACCTGGCGGGTTGAACCGCTGGATCGGGACGTTGTCGGTGTAGTCGGCCCCCTCACGCTGGCCTCTCGCCCATTCGAGGATCGCCCTGCGCCCGGCCTCGCGGACCTTCTGCTTGTTCTCGTCGAGCGTCTCGTGGCTGGTCTCTTCCCAGAGGAACGTTAGGTCGCGCGTCATCGGGATCAGCCGGTGGCCGATCGATTGGCCCCGCGAGAGGTAGAGCGGCCCCTCGTGGCCGTAGTTGCCGGTCGCCCGCAGGTGGTGGTCGATCGCCGCGTGGGTGAGGTAGCTGGTCGTCACGACGTGCGGGATCCGGACACCGAGCGCCTCCTGGACTTTCCGTGTCTTCGCCAGGTGGATTTCCAGGAAGCTCCGGTGTGCGCCGGCCATCTGGGCGAACGGGTTGACCGCCTTCACGACCCCCGCGCCGGTCGTCCACCGGCTGCCGACCCCCGCGGCGAGCGAGACCACCGCGACCTCGCCGTTGCCGATCGCCTCTTCCCCCTTGCGGACCGCCGAGGGCGACCAGGGGCCGGTGGCCGCGATCAGCTCCGAGTCGTCCACGTCTCGGACGTCGAGGTCGACCGAGAGGCGGTTGCGTGCCAGCCCAATCCGCCCGCGCTGGAGGTCCTCGCGGAGCTGCTCGTGCTGGACCGGGTCGAAGCCGTTCTCACGGCGGATGCGGTCGGCCTCGGCGTCCCAGTCGGCGGCCGTCGTATCGGCCGCGGATCGAGTGACCGGAAAGAGGTGGTTGACCATCGTCCGAAAGAGTTTCAGTTGCTCGGTCTGATCGGGAAAGTGGGTGGCGAAGTGATCGACGTCCGCCCTCCGATGCACCGAGAGCGAGCCGGCGGGCGCCCCGATCATCCGGGGGACCTGGATCGCGTAATACGAGGGGGGCATCATCGCCTCGGAGCCGGATTTCAGAGTGGCGACGGTTCCGGCGGGGTTGATCCGGAAGTCGTAGACGACCGGTTCCATCGCGAACGGGAGCGCGTCGTCGAGTTCGGCCTTGGCGTGCCGCATGATGGCCCCGATCCGGTCCTGAAACTCGTCGTGCCGGTGAGGGGCGACGAAGAAGGCCATCCCGCCGCCCGACATCCCGCCGAGCATCAGGAAGCCCCAGAAGTCCTCACCCATCGCCGCGCGGGCCTCGCGGATGATCGTCTCGGTGAACTCGTTGGTGACCCAGGGGATGATTCGCTTGAGCGGGCCGTCCCAGTTTCGGGTCGTTGCCTGGCCGAGGCCGCGGACATCGGACCGCTCGACGCAGCCGACGATCTCATGGAAGATCCCGAGCGCCTGCTGTCGGGCCTCCCATTCGGTCTGGCCGCGGAGCAGGTACTTCTCGGTCACCATGTTGAGGATCGGGCCGACGTTCTGGGCCATGCCACCGTGGACAAGGACCAGGCTTCGCGCCAGGGCCTCGGGGAAGGCGTGGGGGTCTTCGGACGGCTGGCCCCGGTTGATGAGTGTGTGTTCGGGGAGGAGTCGCCCTCGGCTGATTCCCCACTCGGGATCGGTTTCGGTCGCCGCGACGCCCTGGATCCGCTTGATCCCGGGGAAGATCCCACCTGAGTCCTGCCAGCCGCCGCCCGAGCCTCCGAGCCACTCGCCGAGGATCGCCCGAGCGACGACCACCTTCGCCTCTTCCAGGTCGAGCGGCCCGGTGAGGTTCCGCGCCTGGCCGGTCGCGCGCATCAACATCCCGATCAGCGAGGCGAGCAGGTTCGTCGAGACAGCGAGCCGAGAGCCCTTCGGGATGTCGTTGACCTTGCTGACGACCTCCAGCCCGTGCCCCGGCCGGATGATCCGGGAAAGCAGGTCGGCCAGCCTGACGCCCGTCCCTTCCAGCGAGGGCGGGACCAGCCCCGAGGCCACAACCCCCGCCTTCACCAGCCCGAGGTAATCGTTGCCGAAGTTGAACAGTTCTTCGAGCGAGTCAACGTCCTTGCAGGCCTTCAGATCAATGCTCGTGAGGCGCAGGATCGGCTCGGGGATCACGCGCAACCGGCACTCGATCGGCGGGACGGGCGTCGTGTCTCGACCGTGGACGCCCAGATCGACCGAGATGTTCAGAACGCGGGCGCCCTCGGGGTAATCCATCCCGAGGAAGAAGATGTCGGACCATCCGCTGTGAGAAAGGTCGAGCCGGACCGGTGTCCGCTCGACCAGGATCGGGAAGAGCGCGTCGTCGGA
>DAHZZC010000941.1 GCA_027435495.1 Planctomycetales bacterium | reverse complement strand
TCGTTGACGTTGCCGATGGTGGGGTGGATCTGGCGGAAGTCGGCGATGTCGTAGCCGTCGTCCTTCAGCGGTGAGGCATAGATGGGCATCAGCCAGAGGCAGTCGACGCCGAGCTCTTGCAGGTAGTCGAGCTTGGCGGTCAGGCCGATGAGGTCGCCGTCGCCGTCGCCGGTGGCGTCGTAGAACCCGCGGACGTAGACCTCGTAGAAGATGGCTTCCTTGTACCAGAGCGTATCGGTGACCGTCATCGTTTTGGACCTGATTCGCGGGCCTTAGAGGAGCGGGGAAAGCAGGCGGACGACGTTTTCGGCGATCTCGGCCGGCCAGCTTGGTCGGGGTAGCTCGCGCCGGGTGTGGGCCATCAGTCCCTTGGCCCAGGCGGCGAGCCGAGCGACCTCGTCGGGCGACCAGACGAAGAGCGAAAGCTCGTAGTTGAGGAAGAGGCTGCGCATGTCCATGTTGGCCGAGCCGACGATGGCCAGTTGGTCGTCGAGGATCACGACCTTCGCGTGGAGCATCTCGGGCGTGTAGAGCAGGACGCGACCGCCGGCGTTGTGCAGGTCGCGAAGGTAGCTGGTTCGGGCAAGGTCGGCGGTTGGGTGGTTCGACCGGATCGGAACGATCAGCCGGACGTCGACTCCCCGGCGGGCGGCCAGGCTCAATCCCCGCGCCAGCATTTCGTCGGGAACGAAATACGGGGTGACGATCCAGATCCGCTCTCGGGCCGCGAAAATCTGCGCAAGCAGGGCCTCATAAAGCGGATCGCCGGCGACGTCGGGCCCGCTCGGGACCGCCTGCGCCCGGGCATGATGCGCCGCTCCAGGCACTGGGTCGGCGTCCTCGACCCGGATCGGCCCGGGATCCAATCGCGTGGTGAACCGCCAGTCGGAGGCGAAGACCGCGTGCAGATCGGCGACCACGGGCCCCTCGACCACCACCGAAAGGTCGCGCCAGAACTGGCCCGAGCCGGGCGGCCCCATGTACGGCAGCGCCAGGTTCATGCCACCGGTCAGGCAGATTCGACCATCGACCACGATTAGCTTCCGGTGGTTCCGCAGGTTCGTTCGTCCTCGCATCGGCATGTGGAACATCGGCATGAAGAAGGCAACCTGCGCGCCGGCCCGGGTCAGCTCGCTCAGTTTCCTGCGCGGGAGACGCCACGAGCCGACGTCGTCGATCAAAATCCGGACGGCGACTCCCTCGCGCGCCCGGTCGGCCAGGCGATCGATGAGCGGGCGGCTCCCGGCGTCCCAGCCCAGGATGTACGTGGTGATCTCGATCCGCGACGTGGCACCGTCGATCATCGCCAGGACGCGACGATAGGCGGCGATTCCGCTGGTGACCAGCTCGATCCGGTTCGCCTCGCGCGCCGGGGGAATCCCGTACGAGGCGAGCAACCGCTCGGTTCCGCCTCCACGTGCTTCCAGTTGGCGATCGGGAGGCGGATCGTTGATCGTCGGCTTCCGGCGGGCCATCGAAACCATCTTCCGGCCGCCGAACATCAGGTAGAGCGGCACACCCAGGTACGGCAAGAGCAGGATCACCAGCAGCCAGGCGATCGTGCTGCTCGGCGACCGCTTCTCTCTCAGAAGGTTCGCCAGGAAGACCAGCGCCAGCAGGAAGCCGAGATGGGTCAGCAGTTCCGAGCTGACCCAGAGATAGCCCTCCCGCAACCAGTCGGACACAGCGCCCCGGCCTTCCTTCTCGAGACGTCCCGCGGCGTTTATTTCGCCGGCGAGTCCTTCGCCTTTGGTCCGGTCCCTTTTTCCCTCGGGTCGCGGGGCGAGAGGACACAGCGGAACCCAAGGTGCGAGAGGCCCGTATCGACGGCTCCCTTGCCGCGAGAGCCGGGCAGATACCGGCTGCAATACTGGTCACTGCACAGGAACGATCCACCGCGCTGCACTCGCTTCGCCTGGCCGGGCTCGTCGGGATCGAAGCTCGACGAGGGACCGGTCGGGTTCCTCGTCTCCCGGATGTCATACCCCGGACGATACCAGTCCGAGCACCACTCCCAGACGTTTCCCGCCATGTCGAACAGCCCGAAGCTGTTCGCCGAGAACTGGCTGACGGGGGCCGTCGTCGCGAAGCCGTCGTCGGCCGCGCCGCGATCGGGAAAGCGGCCCTGCCAGGTGTTCGCGGCGAAGTTCCCGCCGGGCCGGAATTCGTCTCCCCAGAGAAAACGCGTCCGGGATTTACCGCCCCGCGCCGCGTATTCCCACTCGGCCTCGGTCGGAAGCCGCTTCCCCGCCCATCGGGCATAGGCGACGGCGTCGTCCCAGCAGACCTGCACCACCGGATAACGATCCTTCCCTTCAATCGAGGTCTGGGGCCCCTCCGGATGCCGCCAGTTCGCGCCCGGGACGTAGCTCCACCAGATCAGCGGATTCTCCAGCGAGACTTCACCGGCCGGCGGCGTGAAGACCAGCCCGCCCGGCACCAGATCCTCGGGCGGGACATTCGGGAAATCCTTCGGGTCAGGTCGGCGTTCGGCGACGGTCACGTATCCGGTCGCCTTGACGAACGCGGCGAACTGGGCGTTCGTGACCTCGGTCTTATCCATCCAGAACCCGTCGAGCGTGACCTCGTGGACAGGCCCTGCGTCCGCCATGGTCGTGTCGTCAGCACCCATGAGAAAGCTCCCGCCGGGAATCCAGACCATCCCCTCGGGCGCGGAGATCTCCTTCGGAGGCTCGACGATCGGCGGCTCCGTCACAGACGGCGCTGTCACGGGCGGCGGTGCCTTCTGGTCCTGGGAGGCCCGCAACGGTTCGGCGGGAGCCTGTTTCGCCTCAACGACGGTCTCACCGGGCGAGGGTGGAACGTCTGCCTGGCACCCGGCCGCGATCAGTCCGAGAATCGCCGTTGCGGAGATCGCAAGACGCCGATGAGCGCTCGATGCTTCGGGAGAATCCTGGGATCGGGGCATGGTCCACCTGGTGGGGATGGCGACGCGGGCCAATCTGACCAATATCGGGAGTAACCGCCCGAGTTTCAAGCCGTCCGTGCAGACGGCCGGTGATCGGTGATCTCATCGCCGATGGATCGTCACATCCCGGACGCCAGCGGTGTGCTGGTTTCCCTCGACCCACGCCTCCAGCCTCGCGGGGCCTTCTCGCCAGGTGACGCCCTCGAACGCGCATTCCGTGGCCCCGGAGTCGAGCTTCACCGTCCGTTCCTCGCCTCCGAGGGCCAGGTGGACGTCCGTCGGAAAGGACCGGGCCGTTAGCCGCATTCGGAGATCGTACGTCCCGCCCCGGGCCACCCGGATTTCCCAGTATCCGAGATCGTTGGCCGTCCAGCCGGAGTGCGGTCCGCGCCAGTCCTGGCGGGTGAGGACCGTTGGATCCTCCTTCGAGGTCCCAACATCGATCCGGGGCGGGTCGAAGCCTCGGGTCGAGGAAACGTCGCGAAACCAGGCCAGATATTCCTCGTACATCCGGCGGACGACTTCAGGATGATCGTCGGCGATGTTGTGTTCCTCGCCCGGGTCGTCCTGAAGGTCGTACAGTTCCAGCTTCGGCTTCTCCTTTGCGCCCAGAGGGCCCTCATGGCGAAGGAGCTTGAACCGGTCGGAGCGCGCGGCGAACGCCCGTCCGGCCTCGGGAACGTCGCCACGGTGCCACTGGAAGTAGAGCGTCCGATCGGGCCAGGCGATCGCGCGATCGCCGGAGAGCAGGGGGAGCAGGCTTCGGCCGTCGAGCTTCAGCCCGCTCGGGAGGGCGACGCCCGCGGCCTCGACGAGAGTCGGGAAAAGGTCGATGTGCGCGGCCATCCTGTCCACAACCCGGCCCGCCTCGAAATGGCCGGGCCATCGGATGTAGCACGGGACGTGGATGCCGCCATCGTAGACAGTCCCCTTGTAGCCGCGGAGGCCGGCGTTGAAGCGGGGGCTGGCCGCGCCGTTGTCGGTCAGGTAAATGACAATGGTCTGCTCGGCGAGGCCCCGAGAGGCGAGCGCGTCGAGCATCCGACCGATGTTGGTGTCGACGTTGGTGATCATCGCGTAGACCTTGGCGATCTCGTCGGCCGACTGATGGCGGCCTTTCGGGATCGGCGGACTCGCCTTCGGGAAAGCCTCGGGCGAGAGGTCGGTCTTGCGGTACTCAGCCAGCTCCTTCTCGGGGGCCTGCAATGGGCTGTGCGGGCAGTTGAACGGAACGTAGGCGAAGAACGGGCGGTCGTCGGCCGAGGTCATGAAATCGATCGCCGCCGAGGCGAGGACATCGCTCACGTAGCCCGACATCTTCCGGGATTTGCCGTCGTCCTGGAGAATCGGGTTGTGGTAGTCGCTTCCCCCGGGTGGGTCGGAGGGCTGGCCGATTCCGCCACCCTTCAGCACCAGCGAGCGCTGGAAGCCCTGGTCCATCGGCCTCATCGGGACGTTGTCGCCGAGGTGCCACTTGCCGAAAATCCCGGTCCGATAGCCGGCCGTCGAGAGAACCTCGGCGATCGTCGTCTCGTCGGGGTCCATCATCGCCCGGCCGAGGAAGGTGTCGACCACGCGGGTCCGGTAGTTGTAGCGTCCGGTCATCACGCTCGCCCGGGTCGGAGCGCAGACGGGCGAAACACAGAAATTCCGCATCCGGACACTCTCCCGCGCGAACCGGTCAATGCGCGGGGTCCGAATCCTGGGATTACCGTGGAATCCGAGGTCGCCGTAACCCTGATCGTCGGTCAAGATGAGGAGGATGTTCGGCCGACGCGCCTCGTCAGAGCGGGCCGTAACCGCGGCCGACGAGAGGATGACCAGCCCAACGATCGCCGTGAAACGGAGTCGTCTGATCATGTCGTGGAAGTCCTCCGCTATCGCCATGTCTCGGTTCCCGAACGCCCGTTCAGCGCCATCGTGGGGGATCGTCAGACCGCTCGCCATCCCCGGGGTCGGACGCTGATGAAGGTTTCGTACCAGGTACTGACCTCGCCTGCAAGGGGCGCGATCGCGGTGGTCCAGATCCAGGGGCAGGGGGCTGTCGACCTCGTCGACCGGGTCTTCCGACCGAATCGCGGAAGCTCGCTCGCCTCGACGCCCGAAGGGCGACTCCGACTCGGCCGCGCCGGGCTAGGCATCGGCGATGAGGTCGTGGCCGTCCGCCTGGCGGGATCGGTTCCCCTGGTCGAGATCCAGTGCCACGGCGGACCGGCCGCCGTCGAGGCGGTCGTCGGCGCCTTGGAGCAGGCCGGCGCGATCGAGGAGACGGCCAGCGATTCCACCATCGAGGCCCGGGCGCTCCACGACCTCGCCCGGGCGCCGACCCTCCGATCGGCCGCGATCCTGCTCGACCAGGCGAACGGAGCCCTTTCCGCCGCGATCCACCGGCTTCTCGAAGCAATCCAACTCAAGGCCGAGCCCGGCCCAGCCCTCGCCACCCTGATCGGCCGCGGCGAGATTGGCACCCGCCTCCTGACGGGCTGGCGAGTCGCGATCGCCGGGCGGCCAAACGTTGGCAAGAGCCGGCTCTTCAATGCGCTCGCCGGTTACGATCGATCGATCGTTGACCCAACCCCAGGCGCGACCCGCGATGTCGTCGCGATCCGGACCGCCTTCGGCGGATGGCCGGTCGAACTCTCCGACACGGCCGGCGATCGCGAGGATGTTGGCCCGGTCGAGCGGATCGGGATCGACCTCGGACGCCAGGAGCGCCGGGATGCCGACCTGGTTTTGCTCGTCCTGGACCGATCCGAGCCCCTCCACGAGGTCGATCGTCGGCTGCTGGAAGAGATCCCCGGCGCGCTGGTGGTCGCGAACAAATCGGACCGTCCGCCAGCCTGGCGGCGAGAGGAGCGCGAGGCCATCGAGGTCTCGGCCGAGACGGGCGAGGGGATCGACCCGCTCGTCCACGCGATCGAGTCCCGACTGGTTCCTGATCCGCCGCCCCTGGGCGAGGCGGTTCCGTTCCGTCGCGAGCAGGTCCAGGCGCTACGCGAGGCGCGCCAGGCCGAATCGATCGGCGATCCGGGAACGGCGGCGAAATGGCTCACATCGCTCAACCCGGCCGCCGGACCGCACTCCACCCGGTCGGATTGAGGCGATCAGAGTTCTTCCTCGGCCGGCGGCGGCTCGGGGACCTTGCCGGCGTCGGGGCCAAGCGGTTCGGCTGGGCTGCGTCCGGCCAGGGCCAGCTCGTTGCGGACGACTCGCCAGGCGGGGACGGTCGCGTCGGCCTCCTGGCGGAATTCCAGGTCTGCGAGCATCGGCGCGTCGTCGGTCGGCTCGAAGGCGCGGGTCCAGTCGTCTCGGTCGTAGATCTTCGGCAAGGCGCCCGACTGGACGATCTCGTCCCGGCGATAGGTTTTGATCCGATGATAGGCGATGTGCCGGCCGGACCATCGGATCTTGTCGCGCAGCCGCTCGACGTTATCCTGCCCCTCAAGACGGAAGAGCGGGTGATCGCCGGTCACCGTGCTGACGATCGACCGATCGGCGTCAAACTGGACGGCCGACATGTGGGGCTCGTCCCGGGTCGTTTGAAGGTGGACGAGTCCTCCCTTGAGCCGGGCGCTCACGCGGTCGATTCGGACACGTAGCTCGGCCTTATCGGTCTCGGCAGGCTTTCGCGCGGAGCCCATCGCGTCGAGCAAACTCCCCTCGGCGGCGATCATGGTCTCCTCGACGTTGAGCGAGAGCCGACCGCCGCCAGCGATCGCGAGCGCGTCGCCCCCCGAGCGCAGAAACCCGTTCCGGACGACGATCACCGCCTCGGCGTTGGCATTCGCTCGGGCGGCGGCACCGGACCCCGCCGAGGAAGGCCCCGGACGGACCACCAGCGCTGCGGCGGCGGCCCCTCGGGCCGAGACCGTCACGGTGCAATCGTCGAGGATCAGCTCGGTTCCCGGCTGAACGGCGATCGCCGCGATCCGATCGGAGGCGACCGCCTCGGGCTCGGGGACGACCAGGTCGAGCCCCTCAATCTGGAGCGAGCCGGAGCGGAGCGTCAACATCGCGAGCCATTCCGAGGGCGAGGCCGCCGACGGGACGAATCGAAGTCGGGGCCTGACACCGCCGCCTGCCTCGGCCGCGATCCGAATCCGCTTCGAGCCCGACGACGAAATCGCGACCGCGGGCAGTTCCAGATCGCCACCGGCCGCGATTCGGATGGTCCCGCCGCGGTCCTCCATCGCACGGACCGCCGCAAGGAATTCCTCCACGCTCCGGACCGCCTCGCCTCGCTCGGCCGTCGCCTCGGCGCCCGATCGGCTCGCGGCCCCGGCGTCTTTCCGGGGCTCGCTCCTCGGCTCGTCCCGGATCGGCTCGGTCGGTGGGGGCATCGGCATTGGCATTGGCATCGGCTGGCCGAAGCCCTCGGGATCGATCTCGGCCTCCGTGGGAGCCGTCGAGCCCGATGCGGTCGGGATCGGCGGCAGCTCCGTCGACTCGGCGGCCGTCGACGAACGGGGCATCGGCATCTCATTAGTCGACGGTCCTCTCGATGAAGGCGACTCCGGCATCGAGGGACGCGGAACCTCCATCAACGTCGGGACCGAGTGCGTCGCATCATTCTGGGCCAGGCGAACCTCGCTCCGGATCGGACCAAACGGACCTTGACGGGCGCCGATCCCGCTCTCGATCGCAGCGCGTGCATCCAGGTGGAACGCCCGGGTGGTGTCCTCGCGGTCCTGATGAAGCGCCGCGATCGAATCGGCGGCCTCCCAGATCGACCGATCCGCGAGGCGCGAGCCCAGCTCGCGCGGCTCGGTTGTCCCCTGCTCCCAGGCCGCGAAGTCGGCCACCCTCGATGGTCGGGGGGACTTCGGCGGGGTTGCGAGAAACGGGCCGATTCCTCCATAAAGATTGGAACGACCGCGCCAGTTCAGGTCGCGAGGATCGTCGACCTCGACGAGCGTCGACGTTCCGGTCCCGCCGGCTGCGATCGCCGAGTCGTCCACCCGAACGCGCACCGGCCCGCCCTCGATCCGGAGGACGGGCCCTGCGCCAGCCATGATCGTCGTGTGGATGAGCCGAAGCTCGGCCGGGAGCGCCCGATCCGTCCCGGCCGACTCGAACCAGAACGACGGCGAGGCCGGGGCCAGAGTGCAGTCGCGGAGTGTGACGTCCGCCGGCCCTCGAGTGCGGACCGCCGTCATTCCCTCATCGAAGTGGCAGGCGTCGGCAAGGAGGCCCGACGGCCGGTCGTAGACCCCGGGCGCCGGCCTCGACGTCCGGACGTCGATCGCGGCCAGGTCGCCATCGATCTCACCGGACCCCCGACGCGCCGGCCGACGGAACGAGCAACCGCGGAGGGTCAGCTCGGTATCCTCCGCCCGGATCGCGCAGAGGCTCAGGCCCTCCGGCGTCCCTTCGAGCTGGAACTCCACCCGTTCGATCGTGACGTGCCCCCGGCCAAACTGGAGCAGCGTCTCGGCCGCCGAGTCCAGCCCCCTCGCCGAGGCCCGGACGATCGGCCGGGCCCCGGCCTCGGCCCGAATCGTCAGGTCCTTCGCCTCGATCGATCCACCGGAGCCGCCTGCCGACCTTCCCGAAACCAGGTAAGGCCCCGACTCGGATAGGACGATCACCGAGCCCCGAGGCGCCGAGGCCACCACATCGTCCAGCATGTCCGACGGTCCGACCGGGATCGTCCTCGGATACTCGGCGACCGCCGCGGGCCCAGCAGTCGCACCCTCAGACCTCGCCGGAACCGGACGGATCTCGGGCGCGGCCGGCACCGCGATTTTCCGATCGTCGGCCGGTCGAGAGACCGGAGCTCCCGTCGATCCCCGTCCGGAGGTCGGCGGACGGCTCAACTCCCGGCCGAACCACGCCAGCCCCGCGATCACCGCCAGAAAACCCGCCGCGGGCAACGCCCAGGCCAGGTGCCGTTCCCACCACGGATGATGCGGGCGGAGCATCCAGCCTTCCAGCCCGCTCGCCGTTGGCTCAATCCCCAGCGCCCCGGCCATCGACATCAGGTCGCGCACCAGGTGTTCGGGTCCCTGATACCGCCGCTCTCGCTCCTTCGCCATCAACTTGGCGATGATTGCCGAGAGACCGGCCGGTACCTCGGGATTGAGCGTCCGGACGTCCGCCGGCGCCTCCTCCTGGTGCTGGATCAATTTCTGAAGGACAGTCCCACCCGGGAACGGCGGCCGGCCCGTCAGCATGTGGAACATGGTACAGCCGAGCGAGTAAAGGTCGCTCCGAACATCCACATCCCTCGGGTCGCGTGCCTGCTCCGGACTGATGTAATCGAACGTCCCGAGCGTCATCCCCGTCTGAGTGAGCCCGGCGTCGCCGCCCCGCTCGAACCGACGCGCCAGCCCCATGTCCACCAGCTTCGCGCGGCCCTGCGGTGTCAAAATAATGTTCGAGGGCTTGATGTCGCGATGCACCACCCCGCGCCGAGACGCATGCACCAGCGCTCCGGCAATCTGGAGCGAAACATCCACGGCCGAGCCGGAATCCAGCGGTCCCGACCGCTCGACCCGCTGCCGAAGCGTCT
>DAHZZC010000940.1 GCA_027435495.1 Planctomycetales bacterium | reverse complement strand
GAAAACTCCTGGCATCGTACCAGAACCCCTCGCCCAGGGACCAGCGCCGTTTCCTCCTCGGTCCACCCGTCCACCCGCGAATTGGGGACTGACTCCGGAGCGCAGCGGAGATGCCCGTCCCCGTTTCGTGGTCCAAGAAATAAGCGGTTGCCCAGCCGGCCTCCTGGGATCGCGGAGAACCATGGCGGCCCTCGAAGGCGCGCGCCCCTCGCCTTCGGCCTACCAGTGCATCACGAATCCCCCGTCGACGTTGATGGTCTGCCCTGTGACGTGCTCGGCGCGGGCGGACGACAGAAAGACGATCATATCCGCGATCGCCTCGGGCGTCTGCCACCGGCCAAGCGGGACCACGGCCCGGATCTTCCGCTCGGTCCATTCCTCGTACGAGAGCCGATCGGAGGGAGACGTCTGATCGTGCCAGGCCTGCCAGACCGCACGGTTCAGAGGCGTCTGCACCATCCCCGGACAGACCGTGTTCACCCGGATTCCCTCAGGGGCCAGGTCCTTCGCCAGACATTGCGCGAAGTTGATATTGGCTGCCTTCGAGGCGCTATAAGGCGGGTCGGTCTGCGACCCAATCTGCCCGGCGACCGAGGCAACGAAGACCATCGTACCCGTCGATCGCCCGATCATGTGCGGCCCGACAACGTGCGCCACATTCGCCATCCCGATCACGTTGACGTGCAGGACCCGCGTCCAGTCGGACGCCTTCAAATTGGTGAACGGGAAGCCGAACCGACCCGACCCGATCGCCGCGGCGTGGACCAGATGGTCCATCGACCCGAGTCCGGAAACCGTTCGATCGAGCGCCAGGGCCACACTCGCCTCGTCGCCGACATCGACCGAGACACCGAGAGTCCGGACCGAGAAGGTTTCGGCGATCTCCTCGGCGGCGGTGGTTGCGGCGTCGCCTGCGAGGTCCCAGATCGCGACGTGCGCGCCCTCGGCCGCAAACGCCCTCGCCGCGGCCCTGCCGATTCCGCTCGCACCGCCGGTGATCACCGCGACGTGCCCACCCAGGTTCAAATCCATCGAACTGGCTCCGATAAGACTCCTGATGAATCCAGATCACTGGTCGCGAGGGTCGATCATCGGGCGGTGTATCCGCCGTCGAGCATCAGCGTGGCGCCGGTGAAGAAGTCGCCGTGGTCGCTCGCCAGGTAGGCGTAGAAGTCGGCGACCTCCTCGGGCGAGGCAATCCGCCCGATCGGGTGCCCGTCGCGGAGCATCGCCCAGAACGCGGCGGGATCGCCCGACGCCTCGGCCGACCGCTGAACCAGCGGCGTGTCCACGGTCCCACAACAGACGGCGTTGACCCGGATCTGGTAGCGGGCGTACTCAACGGCCATCTGACGGGTCATCTGGTGGACGGCCCCCTTCGAGGCGGCATACGCGCCTTGCAGCGGGATGCCCGCCTCGCCCGAGATCGAGCCGGCGTTGAGAATCACGCCCCCTCCGCGGTCGATCATCACAGGGATCACGTGCCGAGCCGCCCAGTAGATCGCCTTGACGTTGACGTTCATCACGAGGTCCCACTCCTCGGGCGTGTGCTCGTGCAGCGGCTTGACAACGCTCACCCCCGCGTTGTTGATCAGCACGTCGAGGCGGCCGAAGCGGTCGAGCGCAGCGCGGGTGAAGGCACGCGACGTCTCCTCGATCGCGACATCGCCGCGAATGGTCTCCAGCCTCGCCCGTTGCTCGGGCGGGCACGCTCCATCAAGCGAGGCAGCAAGGTCTTCGGATCGATCAACGGCGACGACGCCCGAGGCACCGGCCTCAAGGAACCTGAGAACGGTGGCGCGTCCGATCCCTGAGCCCGCGCCCGTGATCACGGCCACCTTCCCGGTGAGGGTAACGTCCAAGAGATCGCCCCCGGATCATGGGGAGAGCCGCGGCGATCCGGGAGACGGACATCCCGGCGCACTGGTTCGCCGCGGCGGGATGGTCCCCAGGATACGATGGCCGGCCGACGATCGCCATGGCCGACAAACCAGCAGATCGGACACAGGGCAGGGGGGATTGACAACGATCCCGCCGAGCCCGGAAAGTACAGGAGATCGAGCGTCGGAGAAGGCCGCCCAACCACGAAAGTCGCCGTGCTTCCCCGTCCGACGGAGGACACCATGGACCGACGCGCGATCGCGATCTCGGGAATCGTCCAGGGTGTGGGCTTCCGGCCTTTTGTCCACGGACTGGCGAATCGGTGGCAGCTCAGCGGTTTCATCCGCAATGTCGACGGCGGTGTTCGCATCGAGGTCGAGGGCGATCCTCGCGCGCTGGACGGTCTTCTCGACGCGCTCATCCAATCGCTGCCGCCCCTGGCCCGAATCGAGACGCTGGACTGGTCATCGCAGCCGGTGCAGGGCGATCGCTCCTTCCGAATCGACCCCAGCGCGACCGACAACGGCGTCCCCATCTTCCTCCCGCCCGACGTTGGCACCTGCGACGATTGCCTCGCGGAACTCTTCGACCCGCGCGACCGCCGGTTCCGCTACCCGTTCCTGAACTGCACCCACTGCGGACCCCGGCTGACGATCATCGTCGGCTCGCCCTACGACCGAGAGCAGACCAGCATGGCCGCGTTCGCGATCTGCGAAGCCTGCCGGGCCGAGTACGAGAATCCCTCCGATCGTCGGTTCCACGTCCAGCCGATCGCCTGCCCCGAATGCGGCCCTCGCTTGCAATGGCTCGACGCCTCGGGCCATCCGGTCTCGGGGATTGTCGATCCGATCGGCGCCGCGGTCGAAGCCCTGAACGACGGCCGGATCGTCGCGATCAAGGGACTCGGCGGCTATCATCTCGCGGGCCTTGCCCGGCTCTCGGAGACCGTCGCCGAGCTCCGACGCCGAAAACACCGGGACGAGAAGCCGTTCGCCCTGATGGTCCGCGACCTCGACGCCGGGCGCGCTCTCTGCGAGGTCTCGGCCCAGGAAGGAGCCCTGCTCCACTCGCCCCGACGTCCGATCGTGCTGCTCCGCCGACGGCCGGGGATCGAGATCGCCAACGATGTCTCGCCGGGCGACCCCTGGCTCGGTCTAATGCTTCCATATACGCCGCTGCATCATTTGCTGATGCACGACCTGGGCGGCCAGGCGCTGGTGATGACCAGCGGCAACCGATCCGACGAGCCGATCGCCCACGAGGACCGCGACGCTGTCGAGCGTCTCTCGGGGATCGCCGATGCTTTCCTCATCCACGACCGCCCCATCCACCTGCGCTGCGACGATTCGGTCACGCGGGTCGTCGCTGGCGCCGAACTGCCGATCCGTCGAGCCCGGGGCGAGGCCCCGCGTCCGATCCGCCTGCCAATCGCCTGCGACCGGCCGATGCTCGCCCTGGGCGGCCAGCTCAAGGCGACATTCGCCCTCGGCCGCGGCCCGCATGCATTCCTCAGTCATCACATTGGCGACCTCGATCATTGCCTGTCGTTTGCTGCTTATGAAAAATCGATCGCTCATTATGAGCGGCTGTTTGGGATCTCACCCGAGGTCCTGGTCCACGACCTGCACCCTGACTACGCCTCGACCCGGCTCGCCGAGCGGATCGCGGGGGATCGGCCGAGGATCGTTGTCCAGCATCATCACGCTCATATCGCCGCATGCCTGGCCGAGAACGGAGTCAGCGGCCCGGTGATCGGCCTTGCGTTCGACGGGACCGGATATGGGACCGACGGCACCCTCTGGGGCGGCGAGTTCCTCGTGGGTGATGGGAACGACTTCCGACGTGCCGCCCATCTTCGGCCAGTCGCCTTGCCAGGCGGTGATCGGGCGATCCACGAGCCCTGGCGCGTCGCCACTTCGTACCTGATCGATGCCGGAGAGGACCCGTCGATCCTCGGAGACGATGTCGCGACGGCCGCGATCGAAGCCGTCGCGCGGATGGTCGAGCGACGCTGGAATGCCCCGATGACATCGAGCGCGGGCCGGCTCTTCGACGCTGTCTCTGCGATCGCCGGGGTCCGTCGGCGAGTGAGCTATGAGGGGCAGGCGGCCATCGAGCTGGAATGGCGAGCGGCCGAAGTCAACGATGACGGCGGCTATCCTTTCGACATCGGACCGGGCGATTCGCCGGGGACCTCCTGGATTCTCGATACCCGGCCGACGATCGCCGCGGTCGCCGACGATCTCCGCCTCGGCATCGAGACCGCGCGGATCGCCCGACGTTTTCATTCCATGATGATCGATGCGATTCTGGAAATCTGCGTACGATTACGCGAGGAGACGGGGATCGGCTCGGTTGCGATCAGCGGCGGCGTCTTTCTGAACGCGATCCTCTCCGCCGGCGCGATCGCCCGGCTAGAGGGCGAGGGGTTCCGGGTCTACCGGCATCGGCTGGTTCCGCCGAACGACGGCGGACTCGCCCTGGGCCAGCTTGCGATCGCCGCGGCCCGGCTTCGGAATGGGGGAGGTTGAAGGATGTGTCTGGCGGTCCCCGGCAGGGTGGTCGCGACCTATTGCGAACACGACGTGCGGATGGGCAAGGTCGATTTCGGCGGAATCTCCCGGGCGGTCTGCCTGGAGCACGTGCCGGAGGTCCAGCCCGACGAATATGTGCTGGTCCACGTCGGCTTCGCGCTGGCGCGGATCGATGAGGACGAGGCTCGTCGCGTCTTCGAGCTGCTCGAACAAATGGACCAGCTCGACGAACTGCGCGAGGGCTCGCCATGAGGCACCTCGACGAGTATCGCGACGGCGCCTCGGCGCGGAGGTTGGCGGCGGCGATCGCCCGGACGGTGAGGCGTCCCTGGACGATCATGGAGGTCTGCGGGGGCCAGACGCACAGCATCGTCCGGTACGGGCTCGACCAGGTTTTGCCGATGGGCCTGGAGCTGGTCCACGGCCCCGGCTGCCCGGTCTGCGTCACGCCGATCGAGACGATCGACCGTGCCCACGCGATCGCTTCGCGGCCGGGGGTGATCTTCTGCTCGTTCGGCGACATGCTCCGCGTCCCTGGCTCGCGCGGCGACCTGCTGGAAAGCCGGTCGAAAGGTGCCGACGTCCGGGTCGTCTACTCACCGCTCGACGCGGTGAACCTCGCCGCGGCGAACCCTGACCGCCCGGTCGTCTTCTTGGCAATCGGCTTCGAAACAACCGCTCCAGCCAACGCGATGGCGGCCTGGATGGCGAGGAAACGCGGGCTGAGAAACCTCAGCCTGCTGGTCTCGCACGTGCTTGTCCCGCCGGCGATCTCGGCGATTCTCGAGGCGCCCGACAACCGAGTCCAGGGTTTCCTCGGGCCGGGGCATGTCTGTTCGGTGGTCGGCTGCGACGGATACGACCGGCTGGTCGATCGATACCGCGTCCCGATCGTCGTCACCGGGTTCGAGCCCGTCGATTTGCTCCGCGGTGTGTGGATGGTCGTCCGACAGCTGGAAGAGGGGCGAGCCGAGGTCGAGAACGCCTACGGACGAGCCGTACGTCCCGAGGGGAACGCGCATTCGCTCCGGCTGATCGACGAGGTCTTCGAGGTCTGCGATCGCAAGTGGCGGGGCGTCGGCACCATCCCCGCGAGCGGCTACCGGCTCCGCGAGGCTTACCGCGACCACGACGCCGAGCGCCTCTTCGAGGTGGGTGCGATCGAGACGAACGAGTCGCCGACTTGCATCAGCGGCGAGATCCTCCGCGGCCTGAAGAAGCCGCACGACTGCCCGGCGTTCGGCCGGGAATGCACACCGCAGTACCCCCTGGGCGCCACGATGGTCTCGTCGGAAGGAGCCTGTGCCGCTTACTACAGCTACGGCCGGCACCTGGGATCGAAAAACGGGGATTCACCACAGAGGACACAGAGAGCACAGAGCTAATACCGAGTTCATGGCGACTTTGATCCGGAATTCAACCGGATTCCTCCGGCATTTTCCCTCTGTGCTCTCTGTGTCCTCTGTGGTGAATCATCACAATAAATTCAATTTATCTATCTTTTTTAAAAATCAATCAACCGGATTCCTCCGGCATTTTCCCTCTGTGCTCTCTGTG
>DAHZZC010000939.1 GCA_027435495.1 Planctomycetales bacterium | reverse complement strand
CCCGAGTCGTGATCCTCCCTGACCATCGTCCGTGACGTCCCTGATGATCCATCGGCAGCAATCCCGATGCCATCGAACGACCCGGTCGATGGAGGCCCCGGACGCTTCCACCGCGCGGATTTTCTCCACAATGGCCGCCATCTATACCACGGACCTGCCCCGGGCACATCCGCAAATTTCGTGCAATCCATACCCTGCGTCACCGCTGATCCTTCCCGATCCCTGCTAGGTTCGTCACGCACAAACCCCACGTCATCATCCCCGATCCCGGGAAATCCGATCACTTTCCCTGCATCGGGTATATTACCTAGATAGTGCAAACAACGGGGAGGAGCCACGCGGTGACGAAGAGCCTATCGACGATCCTGGCAATCGCACCTCGGGGAGTCGAGGGAACCGGAGTCGTTGCGGCGGCGAGCCGGGCCTCGGCGTTGGGAATTCTCGACCTCGGTGCGACGGCGCCGAGAGATTCCGGGCCGTTCACCAGAATTCGAGGCTGGACCCGTGCCCCCTTCGGGTTGCGAATCTCCGGACGGGCCCTGATGGAGAGTCCGATCGTCTGGGGATCGGCCGAGGGATTGCGGGTCGTCTGCTTGCCGGTCGGGATCGATGAGGGACCGGGCTTCGAGGCGGCGGCCGCCGCGGCGCGCGAGTCGGGCCGGATGGTCCTGGCCGAGGTCTTCGATCGGGCGGCGATCCGGAGAGCCGAGGCGGCCGGGGCCGACGGGCTGATCCTCTCGGGGAACGAGGCGGGAGGCTGGTGCGGGTCCGATTCATCGTTTGTGCTGCTCCAGGCGGCGCTCGCGTCCTCAAAATTGCCGGCCTGGGTGCGGGGCGGGATTGGCGAGCGGGTCGCGGCCGGCGCGGTCGCGGCCGGCGCCTCGGGAGTGGTCCTCGACGGAGCGCTCCTGCTCGCCCGCGAGTCGATGATTGGCGAAGACTGGAGCGAGCGGATCGCCCGGTGGGATGGCACCGAGACGGTCGCTGTGATGCCAGTCTCGGGGCCGGGCATCCGCGTCTTCGCCCGGCCCGGATCGGACGAGATGGCCCGACTGCGCGAGTCACCCTCGCCCGACCTGATCGGATGGAGGGCCGGTCAGTGCCCGCCGGTCGGCCAGGATGCGGCCTTCGCCGCCCGGCTGGCGCGGAAGTACGTGACGGTCGGCGGGATTGTGCAGGCGGTCAACCGGGCGATCGGCGAGGGGATCGCGCAGGCGCGGTCGACGCGGCCCATGTCGGAGGGCTCGCCAATGGCCTCCGAGCTGGGAACGCGATACCCGATCCTGCAGGGACCGATGACCCGCGTCAGCGACGTCCCCGCGTTTGCCGCAGCCGTCGCCCTTGAGGGGGCCTTGCCGTTCGTGGCGATGGCCATGATGCGCGGTCCTGAGGCGCGTCGACTCCTCAACGAGACAGCCAACCGGCTGAGTGGGCGGCCGTGGGGCATTGGCATCCTCGGGTTCGTTTCGCCCGAGCTGCGCGCCGAGCAACTCGCAGCGGTGGCTGAGGTCCGCCCACCCTGGGCCCTGATCGCGGGCGGACGGCCCGACCAGGCGGCCTTGCTCGAACGCCAGGGTATCCGGACATTTTTGCACGTCCCCTCGCCGGGCCTGCTGGAGCAGTACCTCCGCGAGGGTTGCCGGCGGTTTGTCCTGGAAGGGCGTGAGTGCGGCGGACACGTCGGGCCGCGGTCAAGCTTTGTTCTCTGGGAGCAGGCAGCGGCCGTCGTCGCCGAGGCAATCGATCGCGGCATCCCGGCCGAGGAGATCGCCCTGGCGTTTGCCGGCGGCATCCACGACGCCCGATCCTCGGCAATGGTCGCCGGGCTGGCCGGTCCAATCGCGGCTCGCGGAGTGAAGATCGGCGCTCTGATCGGAACCGCTTATCTGTTCACGCGAGAAGCCGTTGAGACGGGTGCCATCGTGGAGCGTTTCCAGCAGGAGGCGATCCGGTGCGATTCGACCGTCCTGCTCGAATCGGGTCCAGGGCACCTGGTGCGTGTCAGCCCCTCGCCGTTCGTGGGACGCTTCGATGAGGAGCGTCGGCGAATGGTCGCCGAGGGACGCCCAGCCGACGAGGTCCGCGAGGCGCTCGAAGGGCTCAACGTCGGCCGGCTCCGCGTTGCCGCCAAGGGGATCGAGCGGCACAACGGATCGCCGCCCTCGCCCGTCGACGATGCCTATCAGCGGGCCAACGGTCTCTACATGCTCGGCCAGGCCGCCACTCTCCGCAACACGACGACCACAATGGGGCAGCTTCACCAAGAGATCACCGCCGACGCTTCCTCGCTCATCCATCGCAAGATCCACCGCATCGACGTGCTGGAGGATGAAGAGACAAAATCTTCCAAACCTTCCGATATCGCCATCGTCGGGATGGCGTCGGTTTTCCCGGGCGCGGGCGATGTGTTGAGGTTCTGGTCGAACACGCTTCGAGGGGTCGACGCGATTACCGAGGTCCCGCCCGACCGGTGGGACTGGCGGCTCTACTACGACCCCGACCCGAAAGCGCCTGACAGGATCATCTCGAAGTGGGGCGGATTCGTGCCCGACGTCCCGTTCGACCCGCTCCGGTACGGAATGCCGCCTTCCACCCTGCCCTCGATCGAGCCGGCCCAACTGCTGGCGCTCGAGGTCGTGCGGAACGCGCTCGACGACGCCGGATACGCCGATCGGCCCTTCGCCCGGGAGCGCACAGCGGTCGTCCTGGGAATGGGAGGCGGCGCGGCCCAACTGGCCATGGGATACGCCTTCCGCTCGTATCTGCCGATGCTCGACACGGTCATTCCAGGCGGTGGTCGCGCGGCCATTGAGGCGTGCAAGGGCCAGGTCCCCGAGTGGACCGAGGACTCGTTCCCCGGCTTCCTGCTCAATGTCACGGCCGGACGGATCGCCAACCGGCTCAATCTGGGCGGGGCCAACTACACGGTCGATGCCGCTTGCGGTTCGTCGCTGGCCGCGGCCTCGCTGGCGGTCCGCGAACTGGAAACCGGCGCGGCCGATCTCGTGGTCCTCGGCGGCGTGGACACGGTCCAGAATCCATTCACGTATCTCGCTTTCAGTAAAACGCAGGCGTTCTCGCCGAAGGGGAGATGCCGCCCCTTCGACATCGGGGCCGACGGAATCGTCATCAGCGAGGGCGTGGCAGCCCTGGTGCTGAAACGCCTGGCCGATGCCGAACGCGATGGCGACCGGATCTACGCGGTCATCAAGGGCGTGGGAGCCTCCAGCGACGGTCGAGCCCGCGGCCTGACCGCCCCCGTGGTCGAGGGGCAGATGCGGGCAATTGAGCGGGCTTACGAGAAGGCGGGCCTCTCGCCATCGACGGTCGGCTACGTCGAGGCGCACGGGACCGGCACAGCGCTCGGCGACGTCGTCGAGTTCGAGGCGCTCAGCCGGGTCTTCCAGGAGTCTGGCGCTCCGGCGGGGAACGCGGTGGTCGGCTCCGTGAAATCGATGATCGGTCATACCAAGTGCGCCGCCGGTCTCGCGGGTCTGATCAATGCGTCGATGTCGCTTTATCGGAAGGTCAAGCCGCCGACGATCGGGATTGAATCTCCGAACCCGAAGCTCAACCTGCGCGATGGCCCGTTCCGTCTCGGCACGACGGCCGAGCCCTGGCTTCATCCCGACGCCGCAACACCGAGGCGAGCCGGCGTGAGTGCCTTTGGCTTCGGCGGGACCAATTTCCATGCCGTCCTCGAAGAGTACCGCGGCAACACAACCCCGCCCCCAGCCTCGGGACTCGCCGACTGGCCCTCGGAGCTGTTTGTGTTCAACGCTGAGAAGCCCGAGGGGTTGGCCGACGCGATCGACCGGCTATCGGCGCTGCTTCGGGCCGGAGCCCGGCCTCCCCTCCGCGACCTGGCGCACGCCGTGAACCAGGCGAGACGGAAGCGATCGGGGGATCGGGCCGTCCTCGCGATCGTGGCCGAAACGCACGAGGACCTGATCGATAAATTGCGAGTGGCTCGCGAGGCGATCGCCGCCGGTCGCGAGACCCTCGAAGACCCGCGCGGAGTCTACTTCGCGGCGAGGCCAACCTGGGCCGGGACGCGGGTCGCGTTCCTGTTCCCGGGGCAGGGCTCTCAATCGCCCGGAATGCTCCGCGAGATGGCCGTCGCCTTCCCAGAAGTCCGTGAGGCGTTCGAGGAGTTTGACCGCGCCGCGATCGCCTCCGGAGGAACGGCTCCCGGGCCGCTCGTCTTTCCGCCGCCCGCCTTCGACGAGGAGACCCGCCGTGAATCCCGGCGCCGGCTCGCCCGGACCGATGTGGCCCAGCCGGCGGTCGGGGCTGGTTGCGTCGGGATGCTCCGGCTCTTTCAGTCGCTCGGGCTGACGCCTGATATGGTCGGAGGCCACAGCTTCGGCGAGTTGGTGGCGCTCCACGCCGCCAACGTCCTGGATTCGGACGACCTGGCCGTGCTCGCCTCGGCGCGAGGGCAATTGATGCTCGATGCAGGCCGAGGCGAGGCCGGGGCAATGGCCGCGGTACTGGCGCCGGCGGACGCGGTTGCCCAACTGCTGGGTGAGGTGCCCAACGTTCGGATCGCCAACGAAAACGGGCCTCGACAGACCGTCGTGGCCGGTCTCTCCGGGGCGGTCGATCGCCTGCTACACCTCGCGGCCGAGCGTGGCGTGGAGGCCCGGCGTTTGAACGTTTCGTCGGCCTTTCATACGCCGATGGTCGCCGGAGCCCGCGAGCCGTTCGCGAAACGGGCGGCCCAATCGTTGCGACGATCGCCCGACCGGCCGGTCTACTCGAACATCGACGCGGGCCCCTATCCGGCCGATCCCACCGCGATCGCAAACCGGCTGGGCGAGCACATCGCCAGCCCGGTCCGGTTCGCCGCGATGATCGAGGCCATGTACCGCGACGGAGCAAGAGTCTTCGTCGAGGTCGGGCCCGGGGCGGTTCTGACTCCGATGATCGGCTCGATCCTCGAAGATCGCCCGCACCTCGCGGTCTCGTCCGACGCCTCGCCGACACCTGGCCTCTCGGCATTCCTCCGACGGCTGGCCAGGCTGGTCGTCGCCGGCGTCTCGATCCGGCTCGACCGGCTGACCGAGGGGCGATCGTCGAATCGACTCGATCTCGATCGACTGCCACCTGGCCCGTTTGCCGAGGCTCCCTCGGCATCGACCTGGCTGGTCAACGGCAGTCGGTCCCGACCGATCTCGGCACCCGAGCCCAGACGGCTCGGGACCAGCCCAGCGCTCCCGATTCCCGCAGCCGCACCTCCGGCTTTATCCGCGAGGGAAACCCCCGTCGCACCGGCGTCTCCTCGACACGATCAAGGCCGCGGCCACCGCAACGGAAAGCCGAGCCCCCCCATGACGAGCCAACGTGCAGCCCTCCCAACCGCCCCCGGGCCTGGCGCGGCCGACCCGGTTCTCGAGTCGTTCCAGAAGACGATGCAGGTCTTTCTTGAGGTTCAGAAGGCGACCATGCTTGCCTATCTGAACGGCCGCGGCAGTGCCCCGGCATCGGGATATTCGGCCGCCCCAACCAACGGCTCCGTTCCCCACTCAACGCCCGCATCGGCCCCTCATCGAAATGGCGAGGCGACCACGCCCGAGCCGAGATTCTCGCCCGAAGTTCCTGCGCAAGAGGATCGGCCGAGGCCGCCGGCCACTCCGGTCCATGAACATGTCAACGGGAACGGCCAGGCCTCCATGGTTTCCTCGTCGCCAGCCGCGCCCGAGCGCGAGGTCATCACAACGAGGCTCCTGGAAATCGTCCGCGATCGCACCGGCTACCCGATCGAGACCCTGGGCCTGGACCTCGACATCGAGGCTGACCTCGGCATCGATTCGATCAAGCGGGTCGAGATCCTGGGCAAGCTCCGGGACGAGTTCCCGGCGATTCGTCCGTCCTCTGACTCCTCCGACGCGATGGACGCCCTCACCCGAGCGCGCACCCTGGGGGCCATCATCGAACGGATGCTCGCGATGGCGGGATCTCGTGCTGAGAGATCCATGTCGGAATCTAAGATAGAAGCATTGACCATTCAAGAAGAGAAGAAAGAGATCTCAGGTCAACATGCCGAGGCCGTTGAGCGTCGAGTGCTGGAGATCGTCGAGGCGCCCCTGCCGAAGACTCGTCGCGGGCTGATGTCAGGTGGCCGGGTCGTGATTACCGATGACGGCCGGGGGATCGCTCGCGAGCTGGCTGGACGGCTGGAGTCGGAGGGAGTCGAAGCCGAGGTGCTTTCGGGCGTCGAATGGACATCGCCGGACTCGATCGAGTCAGCGATGGACGTGGTTCGGGCCCAGGGACCAATCGCGGGGATTGTCCACGCGATGACGATGGGGGCCTCCGTCGATGACGTTTCCGAAAAAGGAAGCTGGGCGGACCGGATCGATCGCGAGGTGAAGGGGCTGTTCCTGCTGGCGCGAGCCTCGGCGGCCGACCTGGAGACCACAGCCAGCTCCGGAGGGGCCTGCCTGATCGCCGCGACCTCCATGGGCGGACGATTCGCAACGAGCGGCGATCGGCCGTTCTTTCCCGGACACGGCGGGATCGCCGGGCTGGTCAAGACACTCGCCCGCGAGTGGCCGTCCGTCAGGTGCCGCGCGGTTGACCTCGATCCAGCAGACCCGATCGACCGTAACGCCAATCGACTCGCCGATGAAGTGCTGGCGGTCGATGGCTGGGCAGAGGTCGGCTACGACCGGGGGCGTCGTGTCCGGCTGCGGTCGATCGCGAGGCCGCTTGCCTCGGGCACTCGCGAGATCGAGCTGGCTCCCGGCGAACCGGTGCTGATCACCGGAGGAGCACGCGGGATTACAGGACTCGTTGCCGCCGAACTGGCCCGCGCCTGGCGGCCGACACTCCTGATCGTCGGCACGACGCCCGAGCCGGTCGAGCCCGAGCCCGACGAAACGCGATCCCTGGTTGACGAGGCCGAGCTAAAAGCCGTCCTTCATCTGCGGATGAGGAGCGAGAAGCGACCGGCCGGCCCCGCCGAGATCGAGGCGGCCTATCAGGCACTTCGGCGGGCACGCGAGGTTCGCGAAAACCTCGATATCCTCCGCGCGACAGGGGCCACGGTCGAATATGCCCGCGCCGACGTCCGCGATCCGTCGGCCCTCGCCAGGGCCCTCGACGGATGGAGAGCTCGGCACGGAGAGCCGGTCGGCCTGATTCACGGCGCAGGGCTGATCAAGGACAAGCTTATCCGTGAGAAATCACCCGAATCGTTCGATCGCGTGCTGGGGACGAAGGTCGACGGAGCGCTCAACCTGGTCCGCCTGGTGCGCCCTCATTCGCTAAAATTCACTGCGCTGTTTGCCTCGATCGCGGGTCGGTTTGGCAACGTCGGACAATCGGACTATGCGGCGGCGAACGAGGTGCTGAGCAAGCTGGCGTACTGGCTCGACCAACGATGGCCGGGGCGAGTCGTCTCGGTGATCTGGGGGCCGTGGTCGGGCGTCGGGATGGTCTCGCAGCTCGAAGGACACCTCGGCCGTCAAGGGCTGGGTATGATCGCCCCCGAAATCGGCCGCGGGCTACTCCTCGACGAGCTACGATCAGGGCGCAAGGGGGACGTCGAGGTGATCTACGCCGGTAGCCTCGGGACACTCGAAGACCCCTTGCCCACCGTCGCCGAGGGGCGAATGGCGGAGGCGGTCCGATGACAGCCGATCGCCAGCTCGCGATCGTAGGAATGGCCTGGCGCGAGCCGATCATGCCGGCGATATTCACAACGGCTCAGGGTGACCTCATCGCGGCCGCGCTCGAAGACGCAGGGATCGCGATCGGCGAGTCCCCGAGCCTGACCTCTCTGCCTGATGCGATTGAATCGCTCGGAAGTGGTCGGACCGATCGCGCCATTGTCGGCGATGGAACGTCGGCCCTTGTCCTGAAACGCCGAGACCACGCCGAGCGCGACGGTGATCGGATTTATGCTCTGATCCTGGGGCGAGTCGATGACACCGCGATCAACGATGTTCCCGTCATTGTCGGGACCGGGCTATCGGTGTGGATCCGCGCAGCATTGTCTCTCTTCCATCGCGCGCATCCGACCGATCTCGATGCCGCCCGCCCCTGGATCCATGCAGGACATTCACCGAGGCGAGTGCAGGTCGAGGGCTCGATTCTCCTGGAAGAGCATGCCGATTCGGCCGACGGCCTGCAACCCGGCGCCCTGATCCGCTGGGATTCCGAGGCAATCCTGCTCTCCGCCCCCGATCGCGTGAGACTGGCCGAGCGTGTGAGATCGATCTGCGATTGGTTACGTGGGCATCCCTGCGTCTCGCTCAAGGATATCGCCTGTACGCTCAATTGTACGGATGGAAAACGTCAGGATGGCATTCGGCTAGGGCTGGTCGCCGCGTCGGTCGAGGATCTCTCGGAGAAGCTGGCCGCGATCCTGGGTCGGCTGGAGGACGCATCGAAACCGACCATCGGCGATGGCCGGATCGTCTACCACTGGGACAATCCGCTCGGGCGAACAGGCGGGCTAGCCTTTTTGTTCCCCGGCGAGGGCTCGCAGTATCCGGGAATGCTCGCGGATTTGTGTCTGCATTTCCCCGAGGTTCGGCGCCAATTCGATGTCGCCGACCGGATCGCGGTCGACCAGGACGACGCGGTCCGTCCCAGCGAACAACTCTTCGGCGGCGAGGCCCTCTGGACCGCGACGACGGCCGTCAACCTGATCCTCAACGCGCAGTGGGCCATTTATCAGTTGCTGGCGCGATTGGGGCTCGTCCCCGATGCTGTCGCCGGCCACAGTAGCGGCGAAATCCTGGCCCTTGCGGCGGCCGGCGTCCTTCAAGCGGATGAGCAGCTCGAGCGACAACTCGGTCGGCTGGGCGCCATCTTCCGCGGGCTTGAGACGGCCGGCGAGATGCCCGAAGCGAGATTGGTGGCGATCGCCGCTGATCGAGACCGGGCCGAGGCCGCCTGTCGGGCCGTCGGCGCCGATCGGGTCGCGGTCGCGATCGACAACTGCCCGCACCAGGTTGTCCTGGCTGGACCGGCGGAGGACGTCGATCGGGTGGTTGATCACCTTCGTGCGGCGAATATCCTGGTCGAGGTTCTGCCCTTCGACCGTCCCTATCACACTCCCGAGTTCGCCGCCGTATCGGGCCCAATCGCCGAATCGTTCGCCCGGCTGACCTTCCGCGAGCCGAGACTTCCCGTCTACTCGTGCGCGAGCCGCGCCCGAATGCCCGATGATCCCGAGTCGATCCGCCTGCTGGCCGTCTCGCAGTGGACGCGCACGGTGGCCTTTCGCGAGACCGTCGAGGCGATGCACGCCGACGGGTTGAGGGTCTTTGTGGACGTCGGCGCCCGGGGGAACCTGGCCGGGTTCGTGCAGGACATTCTCCGAGGACGTCCGGCGTTCGCGATCGCGGCCAACCTCCCGCGTCGGAGCGGTACGACCCAATTGAATCACCTGGTCGCTTCGCTCTTCGCGCAGGGGATCGACGTCCGGCCGTGGTTCCTCTACGCCCGACGTCGCCCGCGTCAGATCGCAGAGCTCATGGAATCCCCCGCGAGGTCGATCCCTCCCCTCAACGAGCCGTTGTCGTTCGACTCCGAGTGTCCACCGTCGATCGAGCCGGCGGTCCACCCTCGGCCGATGATCGAAACGGCAACCCTGCCGCTCGGAACTCGCTTTCGATTCCTGGTCGACGAGGAAATCGCATCCACACCAAGCACCGACGTCGACTCGACGATGCTCGCCTTCCAGGAGACGATGCGTGCGTTCCTCGAGACGCAGAGGACCGTCCTGTGTGCCTATCTGGGCGAGCCGATCGAAAGCGACGAAACGAACCCAATTTCCGAGCCTGGTCCCTGGCTGGGCGAGATCAGCCGGCTGGTGCCAGGATCGGAGGTTCAATCGATTTATGTCCTCGACGTTCGCCGCGACCCGATCGCCGAGCATCACACGCTCGGCGGGCGGAAGGTCTCGGCGATCGATCCGAGTTTGAGGGGTCTCCCGGTTTTGCCGTTCGCCGTGATGGCCGAGATGGCGGCACAGGCCGCGGCCATGATCGTATCACCGGATCTTGCTCTTGTTCGTCTCATTCATGTGAAGGCCAATAAATGGGTTCGATATGAGAACGAGCCGGTTTTTGTCGAGATTCGAGCCTGGCGCGAGGCGTCGGACGATCCGGGCGAGGAGCGTGTCCGGATCTCGCTCTACAATCGAGGGCGGGGCGGACGATCGGAGGCATCCCGTCCGGTCTTCGAGGCAGTCGCCGCGTTCGGCCTCACGACTCCCAAGGCGCCACTGGCAGAGCCCTGGGTCCTGGAAAAGGCCCGCGTCTCTCGGTTCACGGCGGCCTCGATCTACGACGAGCAATGGCTCTTTCACGGGCCGGCGATGCAGGCGGTCTCGGAGGTCGGGCCCATCTCGGCGAGCGGGATTGAGGGCAAGCTCCGGGTTCTACCGTGGGAGCCGCTGATCGATCCAGATTGCGGCCGGCCGGCTCGGCTGCATACCGACGCGATCGTCCTCGACAGCTTCACGCATCTGCTCGGCTGCTGGGGTCTGGATGAACTCGCCGATCGCGGCGACGTCGTTTTTCCGCTCCACCTCGACGATCTGCAAATCTTCGGCGACCGGCCCGATGTTGGAACCGACATCGCCTGCCGGATCGCGATCCGCGAGTTGCAGCGGCACCGGCTTCGGGTCGACGTGGAGATTGTCCGGCCCGATGGCACGGTCTGGATGCGGCTTCGCGACTGGGAGGACTGGCGGTTCCACTGGCCGGGCCGGTATCGCGACGTCTTCCGCCAGCCCCGCGACTTCTTCATCGGCGAGGAGTGGTCGCTCGAAGGCGCAGGCCCTGGGCTCCGGGCTGTCTGGCTGGCGCCGCCGGCCGACATGGGTCGTCCCGTCTGGCGCGACGTCCTCGAACAAACCCAGCTCGGGCCCGCGGAACTTGCCGCTCATCTGGCCGAGGGTGGGTCGGAAGATCTCCGATCGCAACGTGTCTGGGGCCGGATCGCCGCCAAGGAAGCAACGCGACGACTCTGGCTCGATCAGGGCTGGGCGCCCACCTATCCGGCTGATCTTGCTGTCATTGAGGAGTGGAAACGCTTCGTCCTGATCCATGTCGAACAGCCCGGGGATCGATCGCTCCCCTCCATTGCGATCGCCGATGCCGATGGAGTCGCGGTTGCATTGGCATCGATCGATCCCAGAATGCGATTGGGAGTCGCGGTCGACACGATCGCAGAGAGAGACGAATGGTCCGCCCGACGTGCCTGCGCCCGAATGGCCGCTTCTCAGGCGATCGGGTCGTCCAGCATCGAGATTGTGGGTCACGACGTATCGGCCGGACTCGTGCTCGCCCGGACGAGCGACTGCCACGCGGTGACGTTCCGCATCCCCACCGGTCGGCGGGGCGAGCATGTTTGGGCCTGGATCGCCATCGAAGGAACCGAACCATGACGACCATCCCGGATCGCGCCGCGATCCTCCACGACGTCTCGTCTGTACTGGCGCAGGAACTGGGCGTCTCGCCCACCACACCGATCGACGAGCGGACCCGCTTTTTCGCCGACCTCGGCCTCGCCTCGATCGACGCCGTCGTGCTAAGCGAAGCGCTCCAGCGACACTTCGACCGCGCCCTGCCCTTCCACGACCTGATGGCCGAGATCGGCCGCCGAACCGATCGCGACCTCGTGATCGGCGAACTGGTCTCGTTCCTCGCGAAGCATCTGGGATCATAAGTCGGGAATGGCCCAATCCAAAGAGAAGCTTCAAGAGACTCCAGAATATTTTCGATCCTTCAAATGAACGGTCGAGGTCTGCCATGCCCAGAATTCGCGCCAACGATTTGAGCTTTCACTACCAGCAGACGGGCGAGGGCCCCGACGTGCTGCTGATCCACGGAGTGACCGGCGACCTTTCCGTCTGGCTCCTCAGCCGGACGATGGAGATTCTCGGACGCTCGTTCCGGACCACCGCATACGACCTGCGCGGGCACGGCTACAGCGATGTTCCGCCGTCGGGCTACTCGTCGGCCGATCAGGCGGGCGACACAATCGCGATCATGGACGCGATGGGGATCGACCGGGCCATGCTCGTCGGCCACAGCTTCGGCGGGGTGATCGCCACCCACGCCGCGGCACTGTACCCCGACCGAATCGAGGCCGTGGTCCTTTCCGATCCAAGCTTCGCGGCGCTTCGCCACCTGGAAGACCTCGGACGATGGGGCCACTGGGAGGATTTTCGCGACGAGGCTGCCGAGGCTGGAGTCGCGCTCTCGGCCGAATACTGGTACGACCTGGCGAAATTCTTCGACCAGGTGATGCACCTCGACGGTGAACAACTCCTCCGTTTCCGCCAGGCCGTTGGGCTCCCGGGTCTCAACCGTCTGCTCCGGCTCGGAAAGACCACCTGCGGCGACGACGCGCAGTCCGTCGCTGGACTGACTGAGGAAGTCATTTGCAGCGTGAGGCAGCCGGTCCTGGCGATCTTCGGAGAGTACTCGCCGTTTCTCGCGACCGCCGACTACCTCAACCAGAACCTCTCGCATTGTGTCGGCGCTCGGGTTCCCGGAGCCAAGCATCGGGCTCCCGAGGAGAACTCTGAAGGGTTTGTCGATCAGGTGAATCGGTTCCTGCTGGAAACATCGACCGCGACGCTGGCGGGGGTGCGGTCATGAGCGCCGAAAGGAAACCGACCGTCCTCCTGACCGGCGCCGCACACGGAATTGGCCGCGCGACTGCCCTCGCGCTGGCCGATCGAAATACCCCGATGGCGCTGATCGATCGAGACGGGCCCGCGCTCGCCGAGATCGCTGGCGAGCTGAAGGCCAGAGGTGCGACGGTAGCCGAGGCCGTGGCCGATGTCACCGATCGCGAGGATCTGGCCGCGGCCGTCGCCACACTCGCGGAGGCGGTCGGACCGATCGAGGTCCTGCTTGCCTGCGCAGGGATCGGGACTCTGACCGTCGTTCCCGAGCTCGATACGCCGATGCTCCGCAAGACGCTCGAGGTCAACCTGCTCGGCGTGGCACACTCGATCGAGGCGGTTTTGCCGGGGATGATCGAGCGGCGGCGCGGGCACATTGTCGGCGTCGCCAGCGTCGCCGGATACCGCGGCT
Source organism: Planctomycetales bacterium (assembly GCA_027435495.1). Classification (GTDB taxonomy): domain Bacteria; phylum Planctomycetota; class Planctomycetia; order Isosphaerales; family Isosphaeraceae; genus JAKAUH01. Next base: position 797 of record DAHZZC010000939.1, on the reverse strand, counting down.
TCCCCTGGATGATCTCGTACTCGGCGTCGAAGGCCGGGCTGATCGCCTATCTCGAAGGGATCCGGCCGGGCCTCCGACGCCGGGGCGTCACCGTCACCACCGTCTGCCCGGGCTTTGTCCGGACGCAGATGTGCACGTCCGTGCCATACCAGTATCCGGTGAAGATGATCGAGCCGGAGGCCGCGGCACGGCATCTGGTCCGGGCCATCGAGCAACGTCCCCGGAATTGCATCTTCCCCTGGGACATGCGCATCAGCCTCGCCGTACTGAAATACATGCCTGATGGCCTCTTCGACCGCTTGATGCGCTGGGTCGGTCCCAGGGCGCTTCACGTCGAATTCTAATCGGCGGAAAGGAGCCGCGCCATGGGAGACGATGCGACCGCGATGCAGAATGCAACCGCTTCCCACGCAGGCATCCGCGACGCGATCGGTCCCCTCATCGGACGCAATCGGATCGCCGCCGACTTCTACGACGGACCCGGCTGGCCGCGGTTCCGTCGGTGGGAGCAGGGTTTCCTGATGGTCGGTGGCGGTCTCCGTCGCTCCCGAATGGAGATCCTTGGGCATGTCATCGATATCGGCAAGCCCGGCGCATTGGGACTGGAAGTAGGCATCGGCGACGGCGAGAACCTGGCGCTCCTGCCTCGGGGCTGGGAGGTTCACGGTGTCGACATCGCGCGGACCCGTCTGGAAGCGTGTCTGGCACGGCATCCGTCGATCTCGGGACGACTGGCGTGGGCCGAGGGCGAATCGCTCCCGTACGACGACGCGACCTTCGACGCCTGCTGGAGCGTC
>DAHZZC010000938.1 GCA_027435495.1 Planctomycetales bacterium | reverse complement strand
GAGCAGCAAGACGTCGGCCTCGTCCCGCGACTGCCAGGGACGACCGCTCCCCGGCTCGACGATCCGATGAATCGTCACCGTCTGATCCGAGCCAATCCCCTTGCCACCCGCAAGCCGGAGCATCTCGGCGATGTCGCCCGATCGGCGGACCTCCCTCGGCTCGGAACCCCACGATCGGGCCGGAATGCTCAGCAACGGAACCCGTTCCTTCAGGTGCTCGGCCAGCCCGCGCGCGACCTCCTCCATCCAGTCCGGGGTCCAGTGCGTGTCCTGGCGGAGAAAGCGATCCGGCTCCGCGAAGCCGGTCGGATCGGGGGTCGGCTCGAAGACGTCGATCCCCTCGCCACGAAGCTCGGCGACAAACCGGCGATAATCCACGTTCGTCGGCCGATCGTAGGCCGCGCGGTCGTACCGGGGGCTGAGCCGGTGCGGCTCGAGCGTCACCTTGTCCGGGACCGGCACGATCACCAGGTGAACGCCCGCCTTCCGGCAATCCTCGTGAAACGCCCGGATCGCCGGGCGAGGATCGGGCGACCCCAATGTCTCGCCGTTGTCCTCGAGTTCCTTGCGGCGCCGGGCGAGGCGAGCGGGATCGAGAAAGCCGCCCCCGGTGACCCAGTCGATCCCCGGGCGGTAGAAAAGCCAGCCGTCCAGGCCGACGATCGCCGTGGCCGTACCGAAGCCCAGCCGCTCGGACAGGGCACGTTGCAACCCCGGCCGAACCGTCTCGCGGGCATACGATTGCCGCGTCAGGGCGGTCTCGAACGCCGAAAGGTTCGCCTTCGTCGGCACCCGCCGGAAGACGTCGAACGCCTGGATTCGTCCTTCTCGGCGAAGCTCCAGAGCGGCCTGTGCGATCGGGAGGGCGAGGAGGGCCGTCACGAACGCGGCCGTGATCACTCGCGCAAGCCCGGGGGAGATTTCGGTCGTCAGGATGCCGCGGTTCAGATCGTCCGCGGCGCCCGCGACCCTCGACGTCCCCGGCTCGGGAATGAGCCGGGTCAGTCGCCGCCGCGGCGGCCTGATCCCTGTGCGCGTTTCCATCCGGTGCCTCAGAACTGGAAGTAGATGAACGGGTTCTCGCTCTGCGTCCACATGAAGGCCGCGGAGAGCAACAGCAGCACCCCGGCGTAGCCGGCGCGGGCCCAGGTGATCCGTCGAGAGAACGCCCACGACCCGGGCGACGCCCAGACCAGTGCCCCGGCCGTCGTCATGATCACCAGGTGATACGGCGTGTACATCGCCGCGGCGACGGCGTCACTCGCGAGTGTCGTCCGGGCCAGCCCGAAGAGCGAGGCCAGATAACCCGCCGCCTGGGGCAGTGTCTCGGCCCGGAAAAACACCCAGGACAGGCAGACAACCCCAAATGTGATCGCGACACGGTAGCCTCCTGGCAGCCGGGCGGACGGACCTTGCTTCCCCTGCATCCGCTCGAAGGCCAGCATTCCCCCGTGAATCGCGCCCCAGATCACAAAATTCCAGCTCGCCCCGTGCCAGAGGCCGCCGATCAGCATCACCAGCATCAGGTTGACATACGTCCGGACGGGACCGCGGCGGTTGCCGCCGAGCGGGATGTAGAGATAATCCCGCAGCCAGGTCGAGAGGCTGAAGTGCCATCGCCGCCAGAAGTCGGTGATGCTCTCGGCCTGGTAGGGCGAGTCAAAGTTCCGGATCAGGACAAAGCCCATCATCAGGGCCAGCCCGACGGCCATGTCCGAATAGCCGGAGAAGTCAAAATAAATCTGGAAGGCGTAGCCGACGATCCCGTACCAGGCGTCGTACCAGTGCAACCCGCCCGCCCGGAAGGCGGCATCGGCGACCTGCGCCAGAGGATTGGCGATCAGGATCTTCTTGGCCATCCCCATCGCGAAGAAAACCACCCCCCGCGCGAACTTGTCGGCGGTGTGCGATCGCTCGCGCATCTGCTGCTCGATCGCGCCGTAGCGGACAATCGGTCCGGCGACGAGGTCGGGGAAAAACGCCTCGAAGCAGCAAAAATCGACGAAGTTGACCATCGGGCGGGCGTCGCCGAGGTAAACGTCGATCGCGTAGCTCATCGACTTGAACGTGTAGAACGAGATCCCGACCGGCAGCGCCACCTTCAGCGCGGGGACGAGGTCGGTCCCCATCCCGAGGATCTCGGAGAGCGCGTTGAGGTTCTCCACGGCGAAGCCCGAGTACTTGAAAAAGGCCAGCAGGGCCATGTTCGAGGCGATCGAGCCGATCAGAAGCGCCCGCTGGGCGCGGCTGCGTGGCTGGTCTTTCGGCAAGATCGGGGGCAGGCCGCCGTCTCGGGGCAGGCCCGAAAGCCGGAGCAGGCCGAGTCCGCAGAGATAGTCGACGCCCGAGCTGGCGAACATCAGGAGCGGCCAGAACGGGTTGGCCCAGCCGTAGAAGAGATAGCTACCCGCCGCGATCAGAGCCGTTCGCGAGCGGAACGGCATTGCGTAATACAGGATCAGGAACGTCGGGAGAAAATAGAAGAGGAAGAGATGGGTCGTGAAGACCATGCGATCGTCTCCTCGGGACGGCGGCGGCGTCTCCGCCTGGTGAGAACGAGAGGGCCTCGGTCCTCCGAAGGCCCCAGGCAATTCGCGTCCGCCGAGGCGCGGAGGGAGCGCGATCCTTTCCGATAGATCGATCGTCCGTCGACGGAGACTTGAGACGAAAAGACCGACCGCAACGAATCCAGGGGCGCGACCCCGCCAGCGAGGCGGTCGGCTCCCAGGCTCGACAATGCGGGGAGGATATCAGGCGGCCCGATTCGTGACAATCGGAGTCTGGCGACCGGATCGGTCCAGGATCGATCGGCCCCTTGCGGGCGGAGTTCGTCCGGACGATCATGGTCGGACCGGGCGGGACGATCGATCCCCGCCGAGTGAAACCCTATCGAATCGAGGATTCCGCACGATGACCCACACGATCGCATTTTTGATCGTCCTGATCTCCGCCGCGTCCGTCGCCATGATGATGGCCCCGGCCGAACGGGCCGAGGCGGCTGAGGCAGCCGGAGCCGCCGGCCCGCAGGTCGGGCACATGGTCTATTTCAAGTTGAAGGACGCCTCGGGTGCCGCCCGGGCCAGGCTGGTCGCCGCCTGCAAGCTCCTCCTGACGGGCCACGAAGGAACCGTCTACTTCGCCGCCGGCACCCTCGCCGGAGACCTGAAGCGCCCCGTCAACGACCAGGATTTCGACGTCGCGCTCCACCTCGTCTTCGCCAGCAAGGAGGCACACGACAGGTATCAGGACCACCCCCGCCACCTGAAGTTCGTCGAGGAGAACCGGGAAAACTGGGAGAAGGTCCGCGTCTTCGACTCCTACATCCTGCCGATCGCCGCGCAGGGGGCGTCGCGGGCGCCCGCGATCGCCGAGTGAGCGAAGGCGCCGGCCGTGCCGTCGAGGGAGATCCCGATGAGTCTCCCGTCAAACGAGGGCGAGAATCGATCGGGCCCGGCGGCCGGCGCCGATCGGAAGTTCGAGGCGACCGACCTCAACCAACTCGCGGCGCGGATGGATCACTTCTCCTACAACGAGGCGGGGAGCGAGGTCACGCTCGGGGTGCGCTTTGATTCCGAGGGCCCTCAATGAGAGGCGGGCTCCTCGATCCAGTCCTCATAACAGGCCGTGCAGAGGTGGAAGACGACCCGGCGATAAACCTGGTCGCGCGCCTGCTGCTCGTCGAGTCCGTTGAGCTGCGCGACCAGCCGACGGATCTCGGCGCCGACGTCCTGGGCGAGATCGCGCTCGTCGAAGACGGGCGGATAGGGATCAGCCACGGCGACGACCGAGACCGCGAACAGCTCGCCCCGCCCGGGGACCAGTTCGTGCCCGCACCGCCGGCAGGAGATCGTCGGGGATGATGAAATCCGACCGTCGAACATGGGTCGATCTCTTAAGGCCCCCCGGCCCATGCACGGGCCGGATCTCTCCGTGTTAGGATAAGACGAATGAGGCTGTTCGTCGAGACTCGGGGCTTCACCCGGTGGGTGGGAGAGACGTGGTCGGACGAAGATCTCGCGGGCCTGCAAAGGGATCTCCTGGACGCCCCCGAGCGCGGAGCTGTCATCCCGGGCTGCGGAGGTCTCTGCAAGTTGCGAGTGGCTGATCCGAGACGGGGTCAGGGAAAAAGGGGCGGCGCCCGAGTGATCCATCTGCACGTCCCCGAGGCAGGCGTCTTCTTCCTGATTCATGCCTACAGCAAGGGAGAGTCCGAGGATCTCTCGGCCGATCAGAAGAGGG
>DAHZZC010000937.1 GCA_027435495.1 Planctomycetales bacterium | reverse complement strand
AACGAGGCTGGCGTCACGGCTCACCTCGCCGCCGAAAGCCCCAACGCCGAGCCTGTTTACCGGGTCTCCTCCGGGAGGCCCGATCCGAAGCCCTCGGTGAGGCCCTCACAGGTCCTCCAGCGCTGGCTGGACCTTGCGACGTTCGACGATCGACCGCTGAAGAAGCCACTCTCCGGCCTCATGCTCGAATACCGGGTCATCCAGCTTTACAGCCGTGACCAGGGCCGCCGGGAGGCGAAAATCAGCTTCAATGTCGGCCAGGGGACGCAGGATCTCGGCTTCCGCAGCGATCTCGACGTCCTCTTCCGATGTGAGCCCGCGGTCACAGTCGTCCTCGGCGTCCGCGACGAGGACGGCCGGCCAACCACCGCCTCGTTCGTGATCCGAGACAAGCTTGGCCGGGTCTACCCTTCGCCAGGCCGTCGCCTCGCGCCCGACTTCTTCTTCCATCCCCAGGTCTACCGGAGCAACGGCGAGACCGTCTCGCTGGCGCCCGGGGAATACATCGTCGAGGTCACGCGAGGGCCGGAGTACCTCGTCACCCGGCAATCGATGACCGTCCCGCCCGGCCGGATGCATCGCGAGGTCTTCCGCCTTCGCCGCTGGATCAATCTGGCGAAAATGGGCTGGTATTCCGGAGATCACCACGTCCACGCCGCTGGATGCGGGCACTACGAGAGCCCGACCGAGGGAGTCAAGCCCGAGGACATGTGGCGGCACATCGTCGGCGAGGATCTCGATGTCGGCTGCGTGCTTTCCTGGGGCCCCTGCTGGTACGCCCAGAAACAGTTCTTCGAGGGAAAAATCCATTCGCTCTCGACCTCCGAATACCTGATGCGATACGACGTCGAGGTCTCGGGCTTCCCGTCGTCGCACGCCGGACATCTCTGTCTCCTCCGTCTCAAGGAAGACGACTATCCGGGCACGACCCGGATCGAGGAATGGCCAAGCTGGGACCTCCCCGTTCTGAAGTGGGGCAAGTCGCAGGGGGGGGTGGTCGGCTTCTCGCATTCGGGCTGGGGCCTGAAGGTCTCCGGCTCGAAGATCCCGACCGAAGAAGTTCCGCCCTTCGACGGCATCGGTGCCAACGAGTACATCGTCGACGTCGTCCACGACGCGGTCGACTTCATCTCCTCCGTGGACACCCCGGCACCCTGGGAGTTGAACATCTGGTATCACACGCTCAATTGCGGATTCCGGGCGAAGTTAAGCGGCGAGACCGATTTCCCGTGCATCTACGGCGAGCGGGTGGGCCTGGGGCGGGTCTACGTCCGACTCGACGAAGGACAGCTCGACTTTGATCGATGGGTCGAGGGAATCAAGCTCGGGCGATCCTACGTCACCGATGGCAAGAGCCACCTGGTCGACTTCAGGGTCGACAACGTCGCGCCAGGGGAGTCGGGGAGCGAGTTGAAGCTGGCGAAGCCGGGGACAGTGAAGGTGACGGCGCAGGTCGCGGCATTTCTCGATCCCGGGTTCTCGCCCGAGGCACGCGCGATTCGGTCGAGGCCGCTCGACCAGAAGCCTTACTGGGACCTGGAGCGTGCCCGGATCGGTCAGACGCGCAAGATCCCGGTCGAGGTAATCGTCAACGGGGAGCCCGTAGCGCAAACCGAGGTGACGGCTGACGGCAACATCGTGGGCGTCTCGTTCGACGTCCCAATCCGGCGATCAAGCTGGGTGGCGCTCCGGGTCTTCGCCTCGTCGCACACGAATCCGGTCTTCGTGCTGGTCGACGGCAAGCCGGTTCGAGCTTCGCGGAAGTCGGCCGAGTGGTGCGAAAAGGCCGTTGATCGTTGCTGGTCGCAGAAGGAGAAGGCGATCCGCGACTCGGAAAAGGCGGCAGCACGTGAGGCTTACGACATGGCGCGAAAGGCTTATCGCCGTATCTTCGCGGAGTCCGACGTGGATTGATCACCCAAAAACCGGCGCGGGGCGGGATTCGGTCGGATCTCGCCCCCGGCTCGGTCGATGTTCAGACCATCTCACGCTCGCGAACGGTGACGTAAACTTCCTGGCAGGCTTCGGCGATCTTCTCGCCGAGTCCCTGGTGCTTGCTCTCAAGCTGGCCGGAATACATCGAAAGAACCTTGCAAAGGAAGGCGCCGTGGCAGGCGTCGGCCTCGTTGGAGAGCTGATCGAGCGATTCTTCGATCTGATCGGCGAGGTAGAGCAGGAACTGGGCCTGCCCCTTGATCTCGGCGAGCGATCTCCGGAGCTCGGGTGAAGCCGAGCTGGCCCGCGGTGGGCTGGCGACGGTCGCGGTCGCAGCGTCGGGGCTGTCGAATTCGTCGCGAGGGGCGTCGAGGGTTCGCATGAGGGGACCTCCCTGGTTGCCGTTCGTCGGGGTGATCACGCGAATTCCCCCGAATCGGGGGCGTCGAACGGGCCGTCCACCAGGGATTCCAGCTCGCCGCAAAGGTCGCCGATGAGCCGCATATTCTGCCCCTCCTGGCGGAGGTTGGCCGCGTGCATCTCAACGAGCTGCCGGATGAAGATCCGGGTGCCGGGGTCGGTCTCGTCCTGGTAGCGCTCGGCGTCGGCAACGGCGGCGCGAACCAGGTAATCCATGAACTGAAGCTTCCCGCGAATCGCGACGCAAAGGCGCGAGAGCTCAGACTTCCGGGCGGATTCGGGTGCGGCGGTGAGTTGGGACATCCTTATCGCGTCTCCGACCGAGGGGCCGGAAGCCAGGGCCCGATCGGGCCACGGCATCCGTGCCGGTGTTGATGTCCGCGCGGCGACCCCCGTGGACGATCGGAGTCCCCTGGGTCGCCGGGACGGCACGGGCCTGGTCCGTCGTCAACAGAAGTACGCCAGCGGCCACCAGATTACTCGGAGCCCGTCCCGCCCGCAAGCGGAAACGCACCCGGCCAGCCTTCGCGATCTGGCCCGTTCCCTTCGACCTCCGGCTCGGGTAAAACGGGTCGGATCGGGGCCCGTTGCCCGCTGGTTTCCCTCCCTCTTCCGGAGTCTCCAATGATGTCGAACGGAATGAGTCGTCGCGATCTGCTCCTGGCTGGCGGTGCCGCCTGGTTTGGCGCCAGCGCATTGGGACAGGCCCTGGCCCGGCCCGAGGGGCCGACCAGGAAGGTTCTTTTCTTCATGAAGAGCGCCGGCTTCCCCCACCCGGTCGTCACCCGAAAGGGCGGCAAGCCCAGCCTCGCCGAGACGATCCTGACGAAGGCCGGCAAGGAGCACGGCTTCGAGGTCGTCGCCACCAAGGACGGCCGGATGTTCGATCCCGACAAGATCGGCCAGTGGGACGCCTTCGTCTTCGAGACCACCGGCGACCTGACCACCGAGGGCGGCTCGGAGAAGTCGCCGCCGATCTCCGCCGATGGCGAGAAGGCCCTCTACGACGCCATCCGCGGCGGTAAGGGCTTCCTCGGAATGCACTGCGCCTCCGACACCTTCGGCCACCACGGCAAGCGGAACAAGGGCGCGAACGACCCCTACATCCAGATGCTCGGCGGTGAGTTCATCGTCCACGGCGCCCAGCAGGAGTGCCAGATCGACATCGTCGATCCGAAGTTCCCCGGCGTCGCCGATGGCTTCGGCCGCGAGGGTCACTCTTTCCGGATGAAGGAGGAATGGTACGCCCTGAAGAACATGACCGACGATCTGCACGTCATCATGGTGCAGAACACGAACGGCATGCAGGGCAAGATGTACCATCGCCCGAACTACCCGATGACCTGGGCGAGGATGCACGACAAGGGGCGCGTCTTCTTCACCTCAATGGGCCACCGCGAAGACGTCTGGGAAAATCCGATGTACCAGGATCTGCTGATCGGAGCCCTACGCTGGGCGACCGGCCAGGTCGAGGTCGATGTCGAGCCGAACATCCGGAAGGTCACTCCGCACTACGACCAGCTCCACGCCTGACTCGATCGGCCGCGACGGCCGCGGGCTTGCCCCGGCCGTCGCGGTTGCTATACTGGAACACACCGGCGCCCGTAGCTCAACGGATAGAGTCGCGGACTTCGAATCCGAAGGTTGTAGGTTCGAATCCTACCGGGCGCGCTTTGGATCTGGTTTCTCCGGATCGTCTCCGTCTCCTGGTCCTTTCCTCACCAGGTCGGATCACGCCGACGATCAGGATCGCCTTCACGATCCCGATCGTCGGCTTTTCAGTTGATATTCTTGTCGATCTGGCTCTGGGCCCCCGAGTTGTTCATCAGGCCGTGCATGGTCACGATCACGGTGCCCGATCCGAGGCTCCCTTTGACAGAATGCGCATCCGGTACGTACCTGAAGTCGACAGAGCCAAGCGAGAGGCCCCAGTAATTCACGCTCGCCGGTGGCAGTCCCTGGCTAAGGGGGCTCACGGGCACGCCCTGAGCATTGAAGTAGTTTCCAGGGAAGTTGTTTCGGCCGGGGAAGGCCGTACCGGTCTCCGCGAACGGCCCGGAACTCGATTGGTTTGCGTCTGAGATCCAGTAGAGGTGAGTCGGTAGTCCGTGGACCTCGCTTCCCGGTGGACCGACAAAGTCGACGATCAACTCCGAGCTGTTCTGGAGGTAGTTCGCTCCCACCAGGCTCATGTTGCCGTAGATGACCGGGCTCGGCGCTGACGCCGAGGGCTCGATGACGGCGAACTGGAAGTAAGTCCGGTGTGAGAGATTGCTCCCACCGGCCTTGCCGTATCCGTGGATTTTGATGGATTGTTGGCTGAATCCGGCAGGTCCGACCGTGTAGTGGCCGATCCCCCGGAAGTCGAACGACTCACGCTGAATCTCCGCGGCGGTCGGCTGGGGCGTCCCGGGCGGATAGAGGATCGGGACGAACTGTTTCACGTCGGGCGCCGGATAATGGCGTCCCGGGAGAGTCGGACCAAGCGGGTGCGCCGTCAGCAGGGTGCGCACCTCAAGCGACTCGATCGTCGGACGTCGAAAATGGCCGCCACGTCGGCCCGGGGCGATTCGTTTCATCGGACTCCCTCCGGACCTTCGCTTACATGATGATCTTCGAGACCGGGCTCACGATCCCGCTGTAGTTGATCAGCCCCTGGAAGGTCAGTACGACTCGGCCTGATCCGTTGGTTCCGGGAAGAGGATGCGTGTCGGGGAAGTAATGGAGGTCGACCACACCCGCCCCCTGCGTGAATCCGCTGCCCGGGACGACGCCACCAGGCGCCGCGTACGGGCCCGCGCTTGTGTTCGCGTCGTAGGCCCAGCTCAGGCGGTTCGGTAGGGCGTCGGGTGAGGACCCGGGCGCTGGCGTCCCGTGCAGGTCGAGCACCGTCATGCTTCCCGACTGGAGGTAATTCTGGCCGAAAAGCGCGGCCGTACCCGTGACCTGGTTGGCAAAGAGATTGCCGGGTGTCGGCGTCGCCGAGGGGTCCGCCGGCGGGTAGACCGCGATGTTGAACTTCCCCTTGTAGAACTGATTCGACCCACCCGTGACGCCGTAGAGGTGGATGGTGCTCGCCCGGTCCGAGAACCGAGGCGGCCCGATCGTGTATTTGCCGACCCATCGCGCCGTGAAGGTCTCGCGGCGGATCTCCTGTGAGGTTGGGGTGCCGGGCGGGGTGTTCGGATTGTAGATGGCGGTGGCCACCTGCTGGAGCAGGGCGGGGTCAAGGAACGACCCGGGCGCGCGCTTGCCGAGCAGTCCGTTCGGCGAGTCGGGGTGCGCCAAGATCGCCGCTGGTCGAGCAGGGACCGGACGGGACGCCGCGCCGATCGTTGCTGGCGAGGCCGCCGACAGCAATTCCCGGGTCTCCAGCCCTTCCAGCCCGGGCTGGAGTCGGAGCCGGCCGGGCCCGGGCGTGTGCGATCGCTTCCGCATCGGGACCCTCCTCCCCTAGTTGATGCCCTTGTAGAGCGGGTTGGTCACGCCCGTCGTATTGATGAGCCCCTGCACCCGGACGATCACCGTTCCGGTCTGTCGGGCGCCGGCCGCATGGGGGATGCCGGTCGGGATGTACTTGAGGTCCACCACCCCCCCGCCCAGGTTATTCGAGACGGCTCCGCCATTGCCGCCCACGATCGGCGACGAGAGCCCTGAGGGCGTGACGAGTGTGTAGAGCGGGACCGAATAGACTCCCCCAGTGACGCCGCCTGTGTCGAGGATGAACTGAAGGTGCGACGGGAGCCCGTGATTGAGCGTCCCGGGCGCGTTACTGGCCACGCCTGGCAGGTTGGTCATCTCGGCGAACAGGGA
>DAHZZC010000936.1 GCA_027435495.1 Planctomycetales bacterium | reverse complement strand
GCGGCACCACGCCACCGACCGTCGTGACGAACGTTTACAATGACCTGGCGAACATCGTGACCTCGGCAGGGATCACCTCCGCCCAGATCACGACAATCAGCAATGACTGGTCGGCCTTGCTGGCGGCCGAGGGGAGCACCAGCACCGCAACCTACCCGTACTTCACCCTAGCGACCGGACAGGGTGGCCTGGGAGAGATGCCGTACGGATTCAACGGCTTCGGTGGTAATTTTGGCCACGAGAGCGGCTCCAACTCCGCGGTCTCGACCGCCGTGACGACGCTGAACGGCGACGTTCAGACGTTCGTCCAGTCGTCGAAGACCACCGTCGGAGATCTCGGCATGCTCGCCTCGGACATGCAGGCCGTCGTCGCGGCCGGGTATCGCCCGACCAGCGAATCGGCGCTGGCAACCTTCCAGAATAGCCTGGTCACGTCGTACACCAGCGGCACGGCGATCGCCACCGACACGACGCTCCAGACCCAGTTCAATAAGCTGTTCACCAACGCCTCCACAACCGCTTCAACAACCGTCCTGAGTAACGCGTACGCGGCACTCTCGAAGGCGATCACCGATTCGGGGATCACCTCGTCAACCATCACGACGATCAGCAAAGACTGGTCGGCGCTGTTAACGGCGGCCGGAAGCACCAGCACCACGACCTATCCGTACTTCAACCTCATCACCGGCCAGCCCGGCGGTCCGGAGGGTGGATTCGGTGGTCGATTTGGCGGCTTCGGCTGCGGTGGCCGGTAAGTCACCGCGGCGGTCCGACGATCGGAAGAATCCGGTCGCCTGAAGGGAGGAGGCCAGCCGAAGGAATTGGCCGGGCCTCCTGGATCACTGGCGGATCGAGGCGATGGCCGCCTTCACGTCGTCACTATCGACCGCATCGCCCGCAAGCGATTTCATGGCGATCCCCATCGCCATGCCATCCTTTGGCGCGGATCGGATTTGGTCAGCGACCGGCGCCAGCCGCTCGATGATCTGCTCAGGGCTGAGCGAGGGCGGGACCCACTCGCGGATGAGCGCCAGCTCATCGTCGCTAAAAGTCGTCGTCCCCGATTTCGCCTCCTTGAGAACGCCGCGCATCTTCTTCACCGCATCAGCATCGGACATCTCGGCGCCGGTGCCGAGCGTGAGCTGAGCGATCCAGTAGCGAAGGAACCCGGTTCGGAGGGTGTCACGCGACTTCATTGCCTCGGGGAGCTGCGCCCGCATCCGCTGGACGATCGTTTGCGAGCTGGAAGAGTTTGTCGACATGATAGAAACTCCCTGGACTGATTTTCGCTGGGACGGACACACAGCCCTTATCCGAGGTTCATCAGGCCTCTGCACCGCTGAAGAGGGGAGTGATCGGCTCGCCCGTGCAGAGGCGGATCGGGCGGTCAAGCCGATCGCGCATCTCGGTATCGGGATCGACGCCCATGGATCGGTAGACTGTGGCCGCCAGATCGGCGGGACGGTACGGGCGGCTCGCGGGATAAGCCCCCATCCGATCGGACTGGCCGATCACCTGCCCGCCCCGAACGCCTGCCCCGGCAAAAACGGCCGAGAAAACAGCGGCCCAGTGGTCGCGGCCGTCCTTGCTGTTGACATTTCCCGTGCTCTTGCCAATTCGGGGCGTTCGGCCGAACTCACCCGTGACGATCACCAGCGTCTCATCCAGCAGACCTCGGGCCGAGAGATCATCCAGCAGGGCTGATACGCCGCGATCGGTGGGCGGAAGCAGGCGGTCCTTGAGCGATTTGAAATTGCCCGAGTGAGTGTCCCAGGTCTGCACCCGCCCCAGGTTGACCTGCACGATCGGAACGCCCACCTCCACGAGCCGGCGAGCCAGCAGGAGGGACTGACCGTACATGTGCCGCCCGTACTGATCACGGAGCTTCGGATCTTCGTCGCTGAGATCGAAGGCCCGCGCGACCCGCCCCGAGAGGAGCAGCGAGTAGGCCCGGCCGATCTGTTCGGCGAACGGGTCGGATTCGCCCGCGGTCGGGACCCCGTGGCGATCGATTCCAGCGGCGAGGTGGTCCAGAAGCGATTTCCGGCGATCGAGCCGCTCAACAGTGAGGCCCTGGGGAAGCGTCAGGCCGTCGAAGCCGAAACCAGGGCGGTTCGGGTCTTGCCGAACCTGCCAGGGGTCGTGCCTCGGGCCGAGGAAACCCGCATGCTGCCCCGGCCAGACGAGCGGGCCTTCCATGAGAAACGTCGGCAGGCTGACGCCGCTGGGGATGCCGTCCTTCCGCGGGCGAATCGCGTCGATCGCCGAGGCGTAACACGGGTAATCGTCACGAGAGGCGATCTTGTCGAAGAACGCCCCCGGCTGCGAGTGGCCGGTCAGGATCTCATGGGTCGCGTTCAGGTGATTCGTATACGCGTGTGCCAGCGAACGGACGACCGCCAGCTTATCGGCCCTCGCGGCGAGCATCGGCAGGTGCTCGCAGTAGGAAATCCCCGAAACCGAGGTCGCAATCGGCCGGAACTCGCCGCGAATTCCCTCGGGTGCGTCCGGCTTCATGTCGAACGAATCGAGGTGGCTCAGGCCGCCGGTCAGGAAGACAATGATGACGGACTTCGCCCGAGGCTCCAGGGCGATCGGCCTCGGGCCTCGCGGTCGCGACGCCTCGGCAGACCGGCGCAGGCCGATCAGCTCCGGCAACCCAAGCCCCAGCAGCCCCGAGAAGCCGACCTGGAGGAACTCGCGTCGAAGCACGCCGATCGCGTGCCGGTGACTCGATGGCATGAATGATCCCCCGGGACTCTGGTCTACCATCTTCGATGCCCTGCGGCATTCGCTCACATCGAAGTTTAGCGTATCTCAAACAATCGAGACGGGGCAAGCGCGATACCGCGATGCCAGAACACTCATTTCAACGGGCTCGGCGTGGGGGAAGTCAGGTAGGCGAGGAGGTCGCGAACGCCTGACTGGCCGATCGCCGCGACCAGGCCCGGCGGCATGATCGAAGTGGCACTCGGCCGGATCTCCTGGATGGCCTCACGGCGGACGGTCGTCGCCTTGGCGTTGGTGTCGGTCACGCGGATGGCCTCGGAGCCCTCGGCGCGGACGACGCCAGCGAAGACCTGGCCGTCGCGAGTCGCAACGGTGTAAGTCGTGAAATCGGCCGCGATCACAGCACTTGGGGCGGCGATGCTCCGGTAAAGTTCGGCCCGCCCCTTGCTGACGATTGGAGTGAGGTCCGGCCCGACGTGCCCACCCTCACCCCGGAAGACATGGCAGTACGCGCATCGGCCTCGGTCGCCCCGAAATATCTCGCGCCCGCGTACCGGATCGCCTCCGGAGAGGTCCGGGACGGCGATCGGAGCGGCCTCGGACGGGGTCGAGGCCGACGACACCGGCGCCCAGGGGAGCTTCCATTGCTCGCGCTCGATTGGTCGATCACCTGGACCGTCCTCAAGCCGGTAGCTCGCCGCAATTTGCGTGGTCTGGCCGACGGATCCGGTTCGGACCGCGGCCGTGAAGAAAATCGGTTCGCCGCGCGAATCAACCACCATCTCGGCAAGGAACAAGCTGTCGGCGGCTGGAGCGGTCCCGGCGCTCTGGACGTCGCCGAGGGTGGTCTCCTCGATTGGCATCGACGATCGAAGCCGAACGGTAACCTTTCCCGCCGGAAGGCTCACCCATCCGGCCCATCCAAGCCGCCCTTTCCGGTTCATCAGGTCCCAGCCCACCTGGTGCGGGCGGGAGCCAGCCGTCAACCGGCGGGTTTCGGCCAGATTGAGGACAGGCCACCAACCCGTCCAGTTCGGTTCGGAGCCGGGTTGCTCGCCCTCGGTCCAGGTCGCTTCAAGGCCCGAGAGATCGTAAGAGATTGTCCCACCCGATCGTGCATCGGGGACCGCGTTCGGCTGGGGAATCGGCAGTTGATACCGAGCCTGTCGAGGATGGGGATCCGTGGCGAGGAGGAGCGTCCGACTATCGTCACGCGGCTGGACGCCGACGATCCGAAGCTGCCCGGCCGATTCCGGACTTCTAGCCATCGGATCAGAGTAGAGGACAATGCGCCCCAGCATCCATTTGGGATCGACCGGCCGGTCGAAGGCGGCGACTACAACCAGCGGACCGGTCGGCCAGACAGCGACCGGCCGAGGTATTCCTCCTGGTGACTTCGGCTGGGCCCGGCAAGGCGTCACCGCAGCGATGGCGACCAGCAGAGTGAGGGCGAGCGTCGTTAGCAAGCGGGAGGAGCGTGATTTCATGCCCCGATTTTACCTGGCCGGCAAGGGCGGCGAAACCCGTACCGCGCTCAATCACTCCCACACCCCCAAAAGTGCCGAAGGGATACTGCCCGCCATTCAATCGGCTCCTCGGCGCGCTGATCACGCCCCGAACCCGCGACGAGACTCCGATCCAGGCTGGTCACCGGCACGTTGGGGTCGGCCAGACATCCACCCAGTTGCTCGACCTTGGCGAAGACCAACGAATCCGTTGGCTCGACACCGACGCCCGAAATTCCCCAAAAAACCCCTCGACATCTAGCGGCAAGGCATGCTATTCATAATACGCGTTCATGAGCAGCGAAGGACGCCAATGGATGGTGCCGCTCAAGTTTTGTCGCCGATCGGTCGATGACGACGATGCCTGAGTCTCCCTCGGTGATCGCGCCGATCGGTCGCATCTCGGGGCAGTCGGGAGGCCGGCCAGGAGGCGGGATGTATCGATGGTCTGGATGACCTTACCCCTCCGTTGGTGAAGTTCCCTTTCGCACTGGGCCATCATTTCGGACTCTCGCGGCTCGCTCGCCGATGACGCCGCGACTCGACACCCGCTACTTCACGTTCGGATGTCATTGAAAGCATTTGTTCTGTGGTTTCTGGTCCGAGTTCGCCGATCCGATCGATCCTGGAGCGACCGATCATGTCGATGACCACGTCTCTCGCCGTGTCCTCGCCTGCTGGTATCGATTTCGAGGTCGGAAGCCCACCGATCCTGGGTATGGAGGCTGGCTCGCCGTGTTCGGGCGCCGAGGCTCAGTCGCCGAATTCCGGTGAGCGAGTCGGACTGGCCATTGCCTACGAGATCACCGCGGGTGTGGTCGAAATCCGCGATCCACGGATGTTCCGGGTGGGACAGGAGGCGTTCTGCCGGTCACTGGTCGAGGCAGCCGTCGACCGCGGCGGTGCCTTGCTCGCCTCGGTCGACCTGGAGACCGCGACCTGTCGGATCGAGTTCGGTCCGAGACGATTTGGGGCGGTCGATCTGGCAGAGAGAGTGGCCTCGTCGATTCGATCGGCGATCCCGACGGTCTGTCGTGAATCTGTCACGGCGATTGAGGTAAGTCGAGTCGAGGGAGGGCCTTCGTGCCGTCGGCGGATGAAGCACCTCGCGATGGCCGGGGGCTCACTGGGACTGTCGGTCGCGGGACTTGTCTTGCCCGGCTTGCCGACGCTCCCTTTTCTCATCACGACGGGCCGGCATGCGGCACTCGCTTCGCCGACGATCGAGCGATGGCTTCGAGGACACCGGTGGACAGCCTTTCTGCTTGAAGCGAAGTCGGCCGAGTCTCGGCTCTCATTCGAATGGAAGTCGATCGCGAAATGGGTTATCCTGGCGGCGATCTTCGCCACACTGATCCTGGTGCTCCACCCTCCGATGCCTGTCCTGCTCGCATTGGAGTTGGGCGTGATGGCCCTGGTCGGATGCTGGGAGTGGCTCCAACCGGGCGATGCGGTCGACGCCATCGAACTGGCGTTTTGATCCGCAGGCCTGAGCCGAGAAGGATACCAGGGCGCGAGGCCCCCGACGATGTTGGGGGCTTTTTTTATGGAGCCTGTTCGACGGCGCAAGGCGGAATTGACGGATCGGGGGCTCCAGGCTAGATTCCAGCACCTTTCTGCCAGCCCAAGAGCCCGTCGATCCCGAAAGGAGCGAGCGATGGCATGGCGATGGACCGCCCGACGA
>DAHZZC010000935.1 GCA_027435495.1 Planctomycetales bacterium | reverse complement strand
GTCGGGAGCTGGAGCTCCCTCCTACAGGGTGGTTGCTTCGGTCTTTCTCGCAGGGTCTGTCGCTCTAGGAGCCGGCTCCAGCCGGCGATCCACGCGACACCTTATGCTTCGGCCAGCACGGATCTCGTTGTAGGAGCCGGCTCCAGCCGGCGATCCACGCGGCACCTTATGCTTCGGCCAGCACGGATCTCATTGTAGATGGGGATGAACGCCTCCATGCTTTTCATCCCCATTGGATGAACTGCGTTCATAGAAGGAGCCGGCTCCAGCCGGCGATCCACGCGGCACCTTATGCTTCGGCCGGGTCGGGAGCTGGAGCTCCCTCCTACAGGGTGGTTGCTTCGGTCCTTCTCGTGTCTTGCTTCAGCCGGCGATCCACGCGACACCTTATGCTTCGGCCAGCACGGATCTCGTTGTAGGAGCCGGCTCCGACAGGGGAACCGATCCGTTACATCAGCGGGCACGTGAACGAGGTCGAGAGAGATCCCCGTGCCCTTTCCTTCTCGGCTCGGCTGGGAAACGGGGACGAGCTCCAAAGCACAGCGCAGGTGCCTTGTAGGATTTTAACGGTGGGAAACACCCATCGGTCACGCACGTCCAGTGTCCGTCACCGTGGACCCGCCCGTGGTGAAAAGAAAACAGACCGTGGGAGACCTCAAGATCCCACCTCCAGTCCCTTGACAGCGTGTCTACAACGGAATTACTCTGACTATTCGCATTCCCGCCACTAAGGAATTGGGTCGAAATCAGGTGCGCCGGATGAATCCGGACCAATCTCCGGACCTCGGTCAGGGGACGGGATCGGCTATCCTCATCGGCACTCCGGTGTGATCAAGGATTTATTGAACGATGCGAAGAACTGGAAAGCGGTTTGCGATCGCGGTGCGGGCGTCGATCTTCTCGCTGGCGATCGGGTCCCTGGTGCTCCAGGCGGGCTGCGACGATTCGGGCTCGCCCCAGACGGAGCAGGCGAACAAGGACCAGGCCGATGATTACAAGAAGCAGATGGCCGAGATGAAAAAAGCCGGCAAGGTCGGCCCCTCGGCTGGCGGCAAGACGCAGTCGCGGTAACGCGATCGACCGATCGGTGGGCCGACGCCCGAACGTTCCACCGATCGCTGCTCTTCGCTTCGGGACCATCAGGACACATTTTCCTCATGGTTTCTCCAACGGTTCATTTCGTGTTTTCCCCCTGAGGAGTGATCGCGGATGAAGAAGTCGGATCGTCGCGGTTTTACGCTCATCGAATTGCTGGTCGTGATCGCCATCATCGCGGTTCTCATCGCCTTGCTCCTGCCCGCCGTCCAGGCGGCGCGCGAGGCGGCCCGTCGTGCCCAGTGCACCAATAATTTGAAGCAGATCGGCCTGGCGCTGCACAACTATCACCAGGCCATGGGGTCGTTCCCGATGGGAACGGCCGTCGCGCCGTACCTCAACGGCCAGCCATCGAAGCTCGCCACCTGGGGAACGTTCAGCGCCCAGGCGATGATGCTCGGCTACCTCGAGCAGCAGCCGATGTACAACGCCGCCAACTTCAGTTGGGACGTCTGGGAGAACTTCGGCAGCGCCACGAACTCGACGGTGGCGAACGCCAAGCTGGCGACCTTCATGTGTCCGTCGGACGGCCTCACCGGCGGTGGCGCCTGGAACGGCGACAACAACAACTACGTCGGCAGCATGGGGGCGACGACCAACCCCTGGACCACGACAGGCACCGGAATCTTCCAGAACTACGCGGTGACCTCGATCGCCGATGTGACCGACGGAACCTCGAACACGATCGCCTTCAGCGAACTGCTGACCGGATCGCCCAATAACTGGGTGCGGTGGCGGGGCGGGATCTCGGCCTCGAGCATCACGACGAATTATCGTTACATCGACGCCTGGCAGAACCAGGCGGGCGTGATGACCGAGCTTCAGACCTGCAACCAGTTGTGGAACTCGAAGCAGAACCCGGGGACGGCGGACCTCGGCTGGCGCTGGGCGGTCGGCTCGCCGGGCCTGGCGTTCTTCATGACGATCGTCCCCCCGAGCTCGACGCAGTATCAGTGGGGGGCCTGCCGGTCGGATTGCAACGGCTGCGGTGCCGACTTCGCCGACATCATCAACGCCAACAGCAACCACCCAGGCGGCGCTAACTTCGCGTTCGCCGATGGCCACGTTCAGTTCCTCAAGAGCACGGTCGCGATGAACACGTACTGGAGCCTGGGCACAAGGGGGGATGGCGAGGTCATCTCGTCCGGCAGCTATTGATCGGGATACGGAGGCCGGCGCCGAAGGCCGGGGATGGGGCGTTCGGCCGCGATCGAGCGGCCGGGTGTCCGATCCCCGGTCGCGCGCGCCGGGCGTTCGAATGAACGTGAGCGAAGTATCGGTGGCCTCGATAGCGAATCGGTCCCGGCATGGCCCGCTCGACCTTCTGCTGCTAGCCGCCTGGTGCGGCCCGATGGCCGGCGGACTGGAAGTGCTGGCGCGGGTCGGACTCGGCCTCTCCGGCCGGCTCTACCTCGTCACCCGCCATTTCGTCTGGGTGGTCCCGATCCTCGACGCGGCCATCTTCGCCGTTCTGGGCCTGGCCTGCGCGGCGGCGGCCCGAATCTGGCCACGATCGGCCTGGGCCTCGACCCGACTCCTGATCGCACTCGCGATCCTGCCGGCCCTGATGATCGCCGGGCCGGGCGTGCTGGCCGAAGCCTGGATGCTCCTGGCGCTGGGGATCGCCTTCCAGGTCGCCCCGTGGCTCGAACGCGAACCTTCAACCTGGCGGCGGCGGGGCCGGCGCGCCTGGCCGGTCCTGCCGCTTGTGATCGCGGCGGCCGGGGGATGGGTCGTCGGCTCGGACCGACTGGCCGAGTGGCGCGAGTCGTGGCGCCCGATCCCCACGCCTCGGCCGCCGAACGTCCTGCTGGTGGTCCTCGACACGGTCCGCGCCGATCGGTTGAGCCTCTACGGCTACACCCGACCGACGAGCCCGACACTCGTCGAGCTCTCGAGACGCGGCATCCGGTTCGATCAGGCCCGCTCCTCAGCGCCCTGGACGCTCGCCTCGCACGCGACGATCCTGACCGGTCAATGGCCGCACGATGTGAACGCCCGGTGGTTAACCTCAATCCAGGGCGGCTTCCCGACGCTCGCCGGGTTCCTCGGCGGGCTTGGCTACACGACGGCTGGCTTCGTCGCCAACACGATCTATTGCTCGTACGACAGCGGCCTCGCCCGCGACTTCGGCCATTACGAGGACCACGTCTTCCGCGACTCGGCCACCCTTCGAGCCTCTCGTCTGTTCGAGATGGGCGTGAACCTGGTCGGATGGGTGGCGCCGGGGTGGACGATCCGACAGCTCCAGGTCGGCGACCGCAAGGACGCCTCGATCATCAACCGAGAGCTTCTCGGCTGGCTGGATCGGCGGAGCGAGCCGGATCGGCCCTTCTTCGCGTTCCTCAATTATGTGGATGCGCACGCGCCTTACGTGCTACCCATGGGCGTCTCGTACCAGTTCGGCGACGGGCCGAGGACCGAGGGCGAATACTTCTTCCTGCTCGATGGCTGGATCCATACCGACCGGGAGAAACTCCCGCCGCCGGCGCTGACGATGGCCCGCAACGCCTACGACGACTGCCTCGCCTATCTCGACGCCCAGCTTGGCAAGCTCTTCGACGAGTTGCAGCGACGGGGCGAGCTCGATCGGACGCTGATCGTGGTGGTGGCCGACCACGGCGAGGGACTCGGCGAGCACGGACTCTACGACCACGGCGAGAGCCTCTATCAAACCGAGATTCACGTCCCGCTGGTGATCGTCCCGCCGGGCGGCCGGACGTCGCCCTCGGTGGTGCGCGAGGTGGTCAGCCTGCGAGACCTCCCGCCGACGATCGCCGAACTGGCCGCGCCCCGGGCGCGGTCGCCGTTCCCGGGCCGATCGCTCTCGCGAACCTGGGCCCCACAACCGACCGCCCCGGGACCCAACGCGAGCCCGGTCTTCTCGGAGCTGACGGAGCCCAATCCGATCGACCCCAACCAGGGCCGAGCCCCGGTGCGCCGTGGCCCGCTGACCGCGATCGCCCAGGGAGATTATGTCCTCATCCGCAACGCCGGCGATGGCCGCGAAGAACTCTACAACGAACGCGACGACCCCCACGAGCTGATCGACCAGTCGCGATCCCCGGCGATGGCTCCGGTCGTCGGTCGCCTGCGGGGGGTGCTGGACCGCCTCGCGCCGGCGCAACCGAGGCGGTGAAGTCGAGGATTCCGGAGTTTCACGCAGAGACGCAGAGGGACGCAGAGACGCAGAGAAGGCCGGGGAATTTTTAGTCCAACGAGCGAGGGCGGGGTCATGCACGAGAATGAGAACAGCGGGCAGATTGTCGACGCCGCCTATCGGATTCACCGGAAGGTCGGCCCGGGACTGTTTGAATCTGTCTATGAGCGAATCCTCCGATATGAACTCGAACGGCTCGGACTGCTCGTGCTGGCGCAGCATCCCGTCCCGGTCATCTACGATGCGATCCGGATCGACGAGGCTTTCCGCGCCGATCTGATCGTCGAGAACAAGGTGATCGTCGAGCTGAAGTCCGTCGAGGCGATCCACCCCGTCCAGAAGATGCAGGTCCTGACGTACCTCCGCCTGAGCGGCCTCCGCCTCGGTCTTCTGATCAACTTCAACGTCCCCATCATCAAGTCGGGCATCCACCGGATCGCCAACGGGATCGACTGAAACCCTCGACTTCACTGCGTCTCTGCGTCCCTCTGCGTCTCCGCGTGAAACTTATATTGATGTCTTCTTCGCGTCTCTGCGTGAAACCCCGGATTTTCACGGGCAAGGGCGTCATGGTGAAACGTTGGCTCTGGCCGGGGGCGGTGGTCGCGGTCCTGGGCTGGGGGGCCTGGCTGGGCGTCCGGGCGTGGACGCTTCGGGTCGAGCTGCGCCGGGCCGAGGCCGAGGTGAGTGCGGGTCGGTTCATCGCCGGGCGCGAGCGGTTGATCGCGCTCGAGCAATCGCGTCCGGACACGCGGGGCGGACCGGCCGATTACTGGCTGGGAATCTGCGAGGCCGCCCTCGACCGGGACTCCGAGGCGCTGGCCGCCTTCGGCCGATTGCCGAAAGACCATGTTTTTGCCTCGGCTGGCGCGTTTTTGGAAGCTCGGGCGAACGTCAACCGGGGCCGAATTCGTCCCGCTGAGTCTCGCCTGGTCTCGATTCTGGCCCACGGCTATCCCGACCCGCAATTGCTCGTTCCGCTGCTGGTGCGTGTCTATCAGATCCAGGGTCGATTCGCGGATGTCCGCCGCGCCTATCGGCGCTGGCTCCGATCGACGGAGAAACCGCTGGAGATTCTGCGGAAGCTCGACAACCTCGACCTGGGCCGCCACGCCTTCGACGGCCTTCGCTCTGCGCTCGATCGCGACGCGAAGCTCGCCCCCGAAGACGATCGGGTCTGGCTCGGCCTCGCCCGGATGGCGATCGCCGCCGGTCAGTGGGACGAGGCCGACCGCTGGATCACCCGGTGCTTGCTCTCCCGCGAGGACGGCCCGGCCTGGCACGCCCGGCTCGACGGGGCGATCGCCGCCGACCGACCCGATGAGGCCGCTCGAGCGCTGGCGCACCTCGGGCCAGACGAGATCGAGCCCACCGACCGGCTCGCCGCCCTCGCCTGGCTGGCCGGTCGCGGCGGCGATACCCGGGCCGAGCGCGCGGCGATCGAGGCCTGGCTGGCCGTCGAGCCGACTGCTCCCCGGGCGATGGTCCGCCTTGCCGAGATCCTCCAGCGCGACGGTGAGTCCGCCGCCGCGGACCGGCTCCGCGCCCGCAAGGCCGCGGTCGACCGCGCCATCGATCGATACCGAGAGATCCTCTGGAGCGACGATCCGATTGGCGATCCGACCGCCTGCCTGGACCTCGCCCGATCGGCCGAGTCGGCCGGCTATCTGCCCGAGGCCCGCGCCCTTTACGCCCGGGTCCCAGGCTCGGACGAGGCGATCGCCCGGCTCGACCGCGCCGAGACCCGCCTGCGCGAGGCGGCGGCCGGCTCAAAGGCCCCGGCTCCGCCGAAGGTCGCAACCGCCACCGAAGGCCCGCGCCTTGTCCCGACCTTCACCGACGACGCGACCGCCGCCGGCCTGGTCTTTACCTACGAGAGCGGCTCGTCGCTGATTCGCCAGCTTCCCGAGCAATCCGGCGGCGGCCTCGCGGTGCTGGATTATGATGGGGATGGCCGGCTCGATCTGTACTGCGTCCAGGGCGGTCCGTTCCCGCCGTCCGACGACCGGCCGCTCTCCGGCGACCGACTCTTCCGCAACCGGGGCGACGGCACCTTCGAGGACGTCACCGTCCGATCGGGAATCGCCGCGATCCCGCGTGGCTACGGCCACGGCGCCGCTGTCGGCGATATCGACAACGACGGCGATCCCGACCTCTTTGTCACCCGATGGCGTGGCTACGCCCTCTATCGGAACGAGGGGAATGGCAGGTTCCGCGAGATGACCGCGGACGCCGGCCTGGGCGGCGATCGCGGCTGGCCGACGTCCGCGGCGTTCGCGGATCTCGACAACGACGGGGACCTCGACCTTTACGTCTGCCATTACGTCGCCTGGGACGCCTCGAAGCCGAAGATCTGCCGGGATCCGGCCACCGGGGCCTACCTGACCTGCAACCCTCGCGAGTTGTCGGCTGAGCCCGACCGCCTCTTCCGCAACGACGGCGGCCGGTTCGTCGACGTGACGAAGGAGGCGGGCATCGACGACCCGGACGGCCGCGGCTACGGCGTCGTCGCGGCCGACCTCAACGACGACGGACGGACCGACCTCCTCGTCGCCAACGACATGACGGCCAACTCCCTCTGGCACAACCTCGGCGGGATGCGGTTCGAGGAGGTCGGTGCGGCCTCGGGCGTCTCGGCAAATGCCAGCGGCGGGTATCAGGCCGGGATGGGTGTCGCGGCGGGCGACCTCGACGGCGACGGCCGGCTCGATCTCTTCGTGACCAACTTCTTCGGCGAGTCCACCTCGTTTTTCCAGGGCCTTGGCGACGGCCTCTTCGTCGACCACACCTCGGCAGTCGGGCTGGGTGTCGCCACCCGTGGCCGGCTTGGCTTCGGGATCGCGCTCCTCGACGCCGACAACGACGGCCGCCCCGACCTTGCCACGGCGAACGGCCACGTCAACGATCTCCGGCCGAACTACCCGTATCGGATGCCGGCACAACTTCTCCTGAACGGCGACGACGGCCGGCTGATCGACGTCACCAACCGCGCCGGCGAGGCCTGGCGAGTGCCGAGGATGGGCCGCGGATTGGTCGTCGCCGACCTTGACAACGACGGCCGACAGGATGTTTTGATCCAGTCGCATGACCAACCGATCGCGTATCTCCACAACCGGACCGAGCGTGGCGGGCGCTCGCTGACCCTCCTCCTCGAAGGGACCGCCTCGAACCGAGACGGCGTCGGGGCGCGGGTGACGATCTCGGCCGGAGCACGCAAATCCGTGGGCTGGCGGCTCGGCGGCGGGAGCTTCCAGTCGTCGGGCGATCCTCGGCTGCACTTCGGCCTCGGCGAGGCGGGGCGCGTCGATTCGGTCGAGGTTGCCTGGCCATCGGGACGAGTCGATCGATTCGGCCCGATGGAGCCGGGCGGCTACCGAATCCGGGAGGGCCGCGATCGCCCCGAGCCAATCGCCCGATTCTCGGGATTGTCGCAAAGCGGCCGAGAGTCGTAGCGACCGAGTTGACAGATTGGTGGAAGGCGGAGCCCCTCCATGGTGAAATGACAGCCGGGCAGGCACGTCACCATCACGGAGGGACGACCCATGCTCAAGCTACCCGTTCGCACCTGGATTCTCAACGCCGCCGCCGTCTTCTCCGAGCAGCACGGCGCCGTCACTCGCCAGGCCGAGCAGGCCGGATGCAACCGCCAGACCGTCTACCAGCACGCGCAGAAGCTCGAGCAACGGCTCGGCGACGAACCGGCGTCGGAGCCCCCGGCCGATGAGCAACCTCGTCCCGCGGCGGTCACCGCGCCGGAGCCCGCGTCCGGACCCCATGTCCTCCTCGACAAGGACAAGCTGAAGGAACTCACGACCACGGCCTTCGCCATGGGCGTGAGCCTGCGGCAGATCGAGGGCCTCCTGGGCGTCCTCCTGCCCGCTGATGAGATCCCCGACCACTCGACCCTGGGACGCTGGGTTCAGGCCGAGGGCCAGCGCGCCGGGGCCGTGTTGGAGGCGCTGGACCCAGCCTGCGCCGACCGGGTCAGTACCCTGGCACTGGACGAGATCTTTTTTGGGGGCGACCGACCCTGGTCGGGATCGAGCCGGCGAGCATGACCGCCGTCTTCTGCCGCGCCGCGGCCGACCGCAAGGCCGCGACCTGGGACGAGCAACTGGGGCCGTTCACCCACCTGGAGTTCGCCGTCTCGGATGCCGCCAGGGGGATCGCCAAGGCGGTGACGCAGCGGGCCGCGGCCCGGCGTGACGACCCCGCGGCCCCAACGCTGGAGCACGGCCTGGACGTCTTCCACACCGCGATGGAAGCCCACCGAGTGCTGGCCCGGCAGTGGCGGCGTGCCGAGGCGGCCTGGGAGAAAGCGGAAGGGGCCGACGTCGCACTCGCCCGGGCGAAGCGACAGGGGATCGATGCTCGCGGCCCGGCGCGGACCGCCGGCGCCGCCTGGCGGCGGGCGGTCGCGGCGCTGGAGCAGGCCGAGCGGCTGGAGTCGGCCTGGGGTCGGGCGGCCCATGCGCTGGAGCTGTTCGACGCCAACGGCCGGCTCAACGACCGCACACGGGCCGAGGCGGAGATCGCCACAGCCCTGAAGGATCTCACCGGCCTCGAATGGTCGAAGGTCGGGAACTTCCTGACCGACCCGCGGAGCCTGGCCTTCCTGGACCGGATGCATCGGCGGTTGGAGTCGGCCGAGCCCCGGCCGGAGTGGCGAGAGGCAATGGCCTGGCGATGGTGGCTGCGGCACGGCCGGGTCGGGTCGGCGGATCCGATCACGAAGTTGCTCCGTGGAGTGGCGAGAGACCGCGAACCGGACCAGGAGGAGCGAGCCAGTTACGAGCGAGTGGCGGCGGTGCTGGGGGCCACGGTCCGGGCCAGCAGCGCGGTGGAGTGCATGAACAGCGTGCTGCGGATGCAGCAGTCGCGACACCGTCGGATGACGCAGCCGATGCTGGATCTCAAGCGGCTGTACTGGAACTGCCGGGCGTTCCGCTCGGGGCCGCGAAAGGGCGCCTGCCCGTACCGGGCGTTGGGGCTGGAGTTGCGCACCTACGACTTCTGGGAGTTGCTCCACGCCGACCCGGCCGAGTTGACGCAACAACTGTCAACTCTACGAGATGCCGAGTGAGACAATCCCATGGCGGAGTGTAACTGAGGCTGCGTAAACTTCGATGTGGCTGCATCTTACCGCCGTCCTTCCCCGAAGGCAACGAGGTGGCAGGGCCTGGCATCGCTAACCTGCCGGAGGATAGGGAAATGCGGAGAATGACGTTCTTATTCTCCGCTGGTCGTGCGGAGAAAGGGCTTGCCCTTGGGGAGAATAACTGCTAGTATATCCGCAAATAGTGCGGAGAACGGCAGTGTACATCCATGGACTGAGCGACTGGCCGAACTTCCGGTGGGACCACGAGGGTCTTTTGGCCACGCTGGCGGCTGTACGTCACCGGCAGGGGCGGTTGATCGGCCGGATGGAGGGACTCGGCTTCCGGCTGCGTGAGGAGGCCGTGCTGGACACCCTGACCCAGGACGTGCTGAAGTCGAGCGAGATCGAGGGCGAG
>DAHZZC010000934.1 GCA_027435495.1 Planctomycetales bacterium | reverse complement strand
TCGGAACCCGGCTCGGCTCTGGGCCGATCAATCGGGCAGCGAGAACGCCATCGTGGGGGGAACCACGGACCGTCGGCGACGGCGCGCCGCGAGAAAGTAGACGATCCCTCCCAGAATCCCGATCAGGATGGTACCGACGCGGAACAGGACTCCGCGAATGCCGAGGGGGACGTAATAGGCCACGATTTCGGTCCTTTCGAGCGATGAAGAGTGATGGGAGCGATCAGGAGTTGCGGCTCGTCATCCGCCCGGACCGGTTCCCCGTGGCGTCCGTCGCAGATGCTGCTGAGGCCGGCGAACCGGTCCTCAATTCGGGTTCCCAGCAAGGGGACGATCGTCCGGGTCTCGCCGCACTGGTTGGCGAAGACAACCGGGATTCCCAGATCCGAGGCGACCCGCGCGGGGATCGAGGAGGAAAGAGGTCCGACATGGCCGAGAAGCCAGTGCCGACGCCCGGAATCTCGGCAGGCAAAGTTTGGCCAGGCCGCCGAGACCACCGCGAGGTCAATCCGATCGCGATAGCCCTCCCAGACCTTCCGATAAATCATGTCGGCGCAGATGGCGAAACCCAGCCTTCCCCAGGGGGTCGAGATGACGAGTGGCGCCCGTCCCGGCTGGAATCGGTAACGCTCCCAGAAGACCAGGTTGCGTTTTCGGTAGATCCCGACGTTCCCCTCGGAATCGCTGAACGCCACCGAGTCGTAGAGGTGTCGGCCGTCTCGCTCCACGAAACCGGCGGCAATCCCCATCTTCCATTGCTGAGACCGGCGCCTGAGGTGGGTGATCGTCGGACCCTCGGCCGTTTCGCTGACCGGCCCGAAGTCGGGGCAGAGCGAGTATCCCGTGTTGAACATCTCGGGAAGGACCGCCAGTTCCACCCCCTGCTTGTGCGCCGATCGCAGCAGGTCGTCCGCTCTCCGGAGATTGCTGGGCACGTCGAGGACTTCGGAGGTCATCTGAACGGCGGCCGCCAGGATCTTCACGGTCGTTCCCTCCCTGATTGCCGGTCGGTATCCCGAAGCTCGCCTAGTTCAGAGATCGGCCGCGAATCCCCGACGGATCAGCACTATCCGACGGTCACCGTCCTGCACCAGGGCTCTGTCCTGAGGTCTCGGTGGATGGGGTAAAGTCGGTCGACCTCACGTGCAAATCAAAAGCCGAAGAAGCCGAGGAGGCCGCCTCGCCTCGGGGGCGGAAGCACCTGAGCCTCGCTCCGGAGGGCCTCAGCGCGGGCCTGGACCTCCTCCTGCGTCGGCGTTCGTACGGGCTCCATCTTGTAGGTGAATTCGCGTTCGTCCCGTATCACCCAGGGGACCAGATTCTCGGTGAAGAACTCGGTCAGGTAGTTATCCCACCACGGCGCATCGATCGGCTGGATGAGCGTCTTGGTCTCGTACCCCTCCTTGATGAGGGTGATCTCGCGGTTACCGTAATAGTAGTAATTGTGCGAGGCAGGCGCTAGACCGAGGGATTCGCCGTTGACGATCACCTGGGCGCCAGGTGGATCGGTGCGAACGGTATATCGACGCTCGACACAGCCGCAGGCCAGGCCGGCAAGAAGTGGAAGGTAAAGGAGGTTCGCCGACCGTCGGCGGGTGGGGTGGGAAACAACCATCCTTGGCTCTCCCGGCAACAGTTCGGGCGAATCCGAATCGGCACGTGCCCACCCGGGCGGGCACCACCGATTTGATCGAGCGACTCCGTTCGCAATGGCGGGATTCTAG
This sequence comes from Planctomycetales bacterium, assembly GCA_027435495.1. GTDB lineage: Bacteria > Planctomycetota > Planctomycetia > Isosphaerales > Isosphaeraceae > JAKAUH01. Next base: position 2,417 of record DAHZZC010000934.1, on the reverse strand, counting down.
CGATCGCCCGGATGCCTGACAAGTCGGCTTGGCGCAGGACGGTCCCGAGGAGTAGTGATGGTTGACTCTCCCGAGAATCCGCTTCACGATGCTTACCTCGCCCACGATCCGAGAACACGATGAAGATTCAGCTCGTCAGGCAGTCTGTCGGCGCGATCAAGTCGCGGTGGATTATCCTTGGAATTTTCGAGGACGAGACGGGTCCTCCGCCGGGCCTGGCGGGAACGTCGGTGGGCGAGACGGTGGATCGGCTCCGGGTGTCGAAGGATGTCTCCGGCTCCTCGGGCGAAGTGACCCTCCTCCACGATCCGGCCGTCTCGGTGGTCGTCGTCGGACTCGGCAAGAAGGACCGCTTGGATGCCGGGACCGCCTTTAACGCCATGGTGGCAGCGACGAAGCGGATCGCCGGCAAGCCGCGTGAGGACGTCGCGCTCCTTCTGCCCGATGTTTCCGATCGAGCGGCGATCGCCGAGGCGATGGTCGAGGGGGTGATCGTCGGCACCCGAGGTCCGGGGCTGAGACTCGCCGAGCCGAACCGATATCCTTTCGCCTCGTTCTCGATCGTGACGACGTCCGACGGTGACCCGGTCGAAGCCGACTCCATCCGACGCGCCGAGGTCATTGGCGAGGCCGTCAATCTGGCCCGCGACCTGGCCAATACGCCCCCCGCTGAGAAAAGTCCTTCACGCCTCGCCGATCGGATCCGGGCCGCCGCCGAGGAGGCTGGCCTCTCGGTGGAAATCTGGGACGCCGATCGAATTCGGGCCGAGCGGTTCGGCGGTTTGATGGGCGTCGCCGCGGGGTCTGACGAACCGCCGCGGTTCGTGATCCTCCGCCATGAAAGGGGAGGTGATGCCCCAACGCTGGCCCTTGTGGGCAAGGGCGTAACCTTCGACTCCGGCGGTCTTAGCCTTAAGCCAAGCGCCTCGATGGAAGACATGAAGTCCGACATGACGGGTGCCGCTGTCGTCGCCTCGACCATGCAGGCCGTCGCCCGGCTTGGCTTGCCGGTGAACGTCGTCGGATACCTCGCCCTCACCGAGAACATGACCGGCGGTCGAGCGATGAAACTCGGCGATGTCCTCACGATGCGAAACGGCAAGACCGTCGAGGTGCTGAACACCGATGCGGAAGGCCGGCTCATCCTCGCCGATGCCCTGAGTTACGCTGCGGAGCAGTCTCCCGGCCGGATGATCGACCTCGCGACGCTCACAGGTGCCTGCATGGTCGCCCTCGGCCCGCAGATCGCCGGACTTTTCGGCAACAACGATGCTCTCTGCGAGGAGTTGCAGGAAGTCGCCCGGCGGACGGGAGAACGAGCCTGGCGAATGCCGCTCGACGACGACTTCAAGGAGATGCTCAAGAGCCAGGTGGCCGATCTCAAGAACATTGGCGGTAAGTGGGGAGGAGCCATCACCGCGGCGAAATTTCTGGAGCAGTTCGTCGGTTCGACGCCCTGGGCTCATCTCGACATCGCCGGCCCGTCCTGGTCCGACTCGGATCAGCCCCGACGCGACGCGGGAGGGACCGGCTGCTTCGTCCGAACGCTCGTCCGGTTCATTGCCAGGTCGGCCCAGGCTGGCGGTTAGGCTCGATCGGCTGCGTCCCGAGGTGACCTTCCTCAGCACCGCCGCGGATCGAACCGACATTCGATCCGCCGGCTGTTCACGTCTAGCGCCTCTAGGATTTCGCGGACCTCTTCCATCGGCAAGCGATGGTTCAGTGCCCAGAGGATGATATCCAGATTCTCGCCGCCCCGCTTGACGTGCTCGAGAATGGGATCAATCAGGGAGGAGCCGTGAAAGGCCCGCTGGAGAAGACCGAAATCGCAATGGTCGAGCTCAATCCAGTAGGTTTTGCCCTGGAGATGCTCCAGCCATCGCTGCCGGAGGAAGCCGTTCCAATGTTCCCCGATCCAGGACCGGATTGCGGTTTCTCCGAGGTCACGCCCGGCTTTCTCGCTTTCGATCCATTTGTACCGCTGGGCCTCTTCCTCGCCGTACTGATGAAGGCTCTGTCGGGCCTCGGCCGAGAGCTCGAAAGTGGACGCCATATCGTACGGTCTCATCGAGTCCTCCAAGCCGAGTCGACCGACCACTCCCTGGTTCGAAGCAGAGATTTCCGTCAGGACCGACAGACAGAAATCACGCTTCCCCGATCTCAGCTTGATCGAAACCACCAGCAGATATCGTGCCACTGTCGCACGAGCGCATTCCATGTCGGCACCGACAGTGGAGAGACTCCGCGGTCGAAGGTACAGGTTGAGTGTATCTCGCGAGGGCTCAATCGACAAGAGAAACGATCGCACGTTGCCGGGAGTGAACACGACAATGTTTGGGGGACACATCACGGAGTCAGGTCCGCGTTTTCGCGGAACCAGGCGAGTGATCGGCCTACCAGCACGGCGACTCCCGCCG